>JAFEBC010000596.1 GCA_018266095.1 Deltaproteobacteria bacterium | reverse complement strand
CGCGGCGCACTTCAAGCTCATCCCCATCCCGCCGCCCTCGGGCGTCCTGGTGGTGAAGGCCAACATCGACGGCGCGCTCATCAAGATCGACGGCAAGGAGGTCGGCTTCACGCCCGGCGTGATCGACACCGTGCTGGCGGGCAAGCGCAAGGTCGAGGTCAGCGCCGACGGCCGCGAGCCGGTGGTGCGCGAGGTGGTGATCAAGGCCAACGAGCGCGCGTTCCTGGAGACGCGCCTGCGGTACGCGCAGCCCAAGGTGGTCGCGGCCGAGCGCAAGCTGACGCGGGCCGAGGACGCGCCGGCGTCGATCACGGTGATCTCCGGCGACGAGATCCGCGGCTTCGGCTACGCCACGCTGGCCGAGGCGCTGCGCTCGGTGCGCGGCCTGTATGACACCAACGAGCGCGTGTATGACGCCATCGGCGTGCGCGGGTTCTCGACGCCCGGCACCAACAACAACCGCGTGCTGGTGCTGAACGACGGCCACGTCACCAACGAGCTCACCTACGGCCAGGGCTACGTGGGCCGCGACTTCGACGCCGACCTCTCCGACGTGGAGCGCATCGAGGTCATCCGCGGCCCCGGCTCGGTGCTCTACGGCAGCGCCGCCTTCTTCGCCGTGGTCAACCTCGTGCACCGCGCGCCGCCGCCGGGCCTGCACGGCCGCCTCAACGTGGACCTCGAATCCAACGAAGGCGAGGTCGGGCACGCGACGCTCTCGGCTGCGGACGAGAACAAGTACCTCTGGTTGCGCGGCGCGGGGGCCATCATCCAGGGCGACCGCTTCTTCCTCTCGCCCGACGCCACCGGCCCCTACAGCGGCATCGTGCAGGACCAGGACAAGGAGCAGGCGCAGCACGCCGACGTCCGCGCGCGCCTGGGCGAGTTCACGCTGTCGGCCTCGCTCAACTCGCGCGTGAAGCAGATCCCCACGGCGGTGTTCGACACCTTCTTCAACGTGCCCGGCACCAACGTGTGGGATCGCCGCGCCTACGTGGAGGCCGCCTACAGCCACACCTTCGAGAGCGGCTGGGGCATCGACGTGCGCAGCGCCTACGACAACGCGCGCTACAAGGGCAACTGGCAGTACCTCGTGGGCCAGGGCTACGACCTCAACTCCGAGGATTGGGTCTCCGGCGAGGCGCGCATCCGCCTGCCTGAGCTGCTCAAGAACCACATCTTCATCGGCGGCGAGGTGCAGGACCGCTTCAAGATCGTGCTCGAATCGTTCACGCCCGCGACGCCCTTCTTCAACAACGCGCCCGGGAACCCGCTCAACATCCCCGACAGCGAGAGCGTCATCTCGGCCTACGCCGGTGACGAGATCATCTTCAGCCCGCACTTCCGCATCAACGCGGCCGTGCGCGCGGTCAACTATCCCGTCTCGTTCGGCCTGGCGGTGAACCCGCGCGTGGCCGTGCTCGCGACCCCGTACGAGGGCGGCTCGACCAAGCTCATGTACGGCTCGGCCTTCCGCGCGCCCGGGTTCGCCGAGCGCTACTTCACCGACCAGGTGTCGCAGGCGCAGGCGGTGAACCTGCAGCCCGAGACGATCATGACGGGCGAGCTCGAGCACACGCACCAGCTCAACGACGAGACGACGATCCTGATCAGCGCCTACTGGAGCCGCATCTCGGGCCTCATCGGGTTTCAGGACGTGCCGGACGGGTCGGGGATGATCCGCTACGCGAACCTGCCGGGCCTGACGCACTCGGCGGGCGTGGAGACCGAGCTGCGCTGGCAGCCGTCGCCGGGCGCGTTCTTCGAGCTCTGGTACGCGTACGCCCACGCGCGCGGCACCAACGGGCAGGAGCTGCCCAACTCGGTCGAGCACTCGGGGGCGGTGCGCACGCTGCTGCCGGTGATCCCGCAGGTCCTGTCGTTCGCCACCGAGCTCATCTACGGCTCCCCGCGCCGGACGGTGGCCGACGCGGACAATCCGGTGCAGGAGATCGGTGAGTCCCTGCGCTGGAACGCGGGCATCGCGGGCTCGTACAACAAGTGGAACCTGCGCTACGGCGTCTACGTGCAGAACCTCTTGAACGAGCGGATCAACCTGCCGGTCGGCAACGAGTCGCCGTTCGAGGGGCATCAGGTGCCGCAGCCGGGCCGCATCATCCGCGTGCAGCTCTCGGGGACGTTCTGACCGAGGCGCGCGCCGCTCCCGGACCGCGCGCGCGCAGCGTCCACAGGACACCGGCGCTGGCGCTCACGTGGGCGCTGGCGGCCTTCGTGTCGCTCCTGCCGTGCCAGGAGAACGACACGGGCTGGCACATCGCGCTCGGCCGGCTGATCCTGGACGGGCGCTTCCCGCGCACGAACGCGCTCTCGTGGACGACGCCGGACGCGCCCTGGTACCCGACGAGCTGGCTCTACGACGTGCTCTCGGCGCTGGCCGCGCACGCGCCCGGCGCGCTGGGCGTGCAGGTGCTCACGCTGGCCTTCTTCGGCACGGCCCTGACGCTCGCGGCGCTCGCCTGCGCCGACGAGGACCCGCGCGCCGTCTGGATCGGGCCCTTCCTCGCGGTGCTGCTCTCGCAGCGGGCCACCGCGCGTCCGCATGTGGCGACGTGGACCGCGCTGGCGGCCGTGCTGCTCCTGGGCCTGCGCTCGATGCGCGCGCAGCGGGATGCCCTGGCGATGGGCGCGCCGGGTGGCGAGACGGCGACTCCGGTGCTTGCGCCCGAGGCGACGCTCGCCGCGCGGGCCTTCCGGCTGCGTCTCTTGTGCCTCCCGATCCTGGCCGTCGCGGGCAACCTCCACGCGGGCGCGGGCTTCGCCGCTGGGCTCGCGGGCGCGTTCTCGTTGGAGGCCTTCCTGCGCACACGCCGCTCGCGCGACTTCGCCCTCGGCGCCGCGGCCCCGCTGATGCTGCTCCTGAACCCGGGCGGCGCGTACAACCTGGGCTACCTGCTCGAGAACCTGCGCGTCAACGAGGTCCTGCGCGTGCTGGAGAACGAGCCGCCCACGCTCGCCTCCGCGCCCATGCTCTTCGTCCTGGGGCCCTTGGTGCTGGCCCTGTGCGCGCTGCGCTTCCGCGACCGCCTCGCGCTGGCGCTCTCTTCGGCCGCGCTCTTCGTGCTGTCGCTCAAGGCCCTGCGCGTGGCGCACGAGTTCGAGCTCGTGTCCGCGCCGCTGCTCGCGTGGGGCACCCTGACTGTGCTCGATCACCTCGCGCTGCGCCTGCCGCGGACGCGCACCTGGACCGCGCCTGCCCTGCTCCTCCTGGCCGCCGCCGCCGGCGCCCAGGCGAGCCACCTCCTCCACCGCTCGCGCGGGGGCGCCTCCTTCGAGTTCGACGAGCGCGTGCTGCCCGTGCGCGCCGCCCGCTTCCTCGCCGAGCACCCGCTCGGCCCGCGCGGCTTCACCGGGCTGCGCGACGGCGGCCACCTGGTGTACGCGCTGCGCCAACCCGACTTCAGCGACGGCCGGCTGCAGGCCTTCCCGCCCGCGTTCTGGCGCGCCTTCGACCAAGCCGAGCAGTCGCCGCGCGCGTTCCAGGACTGGCTGCGCGGCCTCGGCGCCGAGTGGGCGCTCACCACGCGCATCAAAGAGCGCTACGCCGGCTTTCGCCTCCTCGACAGCCCTGACTGGGCGCTCGTCTATTGGGACACCAAGAGCGAGCTCTTCGTGCGCCGCGACGTGCCCGCGCTCGCGCCCGTGATCAGCGCCTTCGAGTACAAGCGCTTCCGGCCCTACGGCAACGTCTTCGCCCTGGTGCAGACCCTGTCACCGCCCGAGGTCCTCGAGCTGGAGCGCGAGCTCGACCGCTTCGAGCAGACGAGCCCCCAGGACCCCATCTCGGCCATGGTCCGCTGCGCCTCCGCGAGCCGCCTGGGCAGCCTGAACCGCGAGGAGATCTGCACGCGCGCGCTCGATCTCGCCACCGAGCCGCCGCTGCAGAAGCTCGTGCAGGCGGCACACGCGCTGCACCCGTAGGAGCCAGCGCCTCAACGGGGAGGCGCGCGGACGTTGATGCCCTTGCGGCCGCAGTGGGCGGGCGCCCGAGTTCGAGCGCCGGCGCTTACTCCTTCTGCGCCAGCTTGGCCCGCAGCAGATCGCCCAGCGTGCCGAAGCCCTTGCCCGCGGCCTTCTTGGCGTTGCGCTGGTACGTCTCGTACTCCTGGCGATCGAGCGCCGCCTCCGCCGCCTGCTTGCTCAAGCGGAACCGGCCGCGGTCGTCCAAGTCGGTGATGTAGGCCTTGAACTGCGAGCCCACCGGATTGGTCTTCTTGTTGTCCGACCCACGCGGCGTCCCGAGCTCGCCGTTGGGCACGAGGCCCTTCTGCTGCCCGCCGTCCCAGCTCACGAAGACGCCGAAGGTCTCCACCTTCTCCACCGTCGCGTCGACCACGTCGCCCACGCGCGAGCGCTTCTGCGGCGCGCCACCCTGCTGCGGACGGCCACCACGCTCGCCGCCCTCATGCCGCGCATGTCCCGCGCGCGGCGGCACCGGGTCGGCGCTCTGGGCCTCCTCCTCGGTGATCTTGCGCAGCGCCACGCGCTTGCTCTGGTCGTCGATCGACTCGATCTGCACCCAGATGGTCTCGCCTTCCTTGACCACCTCGCGCGGGTGGTTGATGCGCTTGTCCGACAGCGCGCTCACGTGCACGAGGCCGTCCACGCCCGGGAACAGCTCCACGAACGCGCCGAACGGCTGCAGCCGCGCCACCTTGCCTTGGAGCTTCGCGTTCACCTCGAGCTGCGGCCGCGCCGCGTCCCACGGATCCTGCTCGAGCGCCTTGAGCGACAGCGCGACCTTCTCGGTCTCGCCCTTCTTGGCCGCCGGCTCGATGCGCAGCACCTGCACGCGCACCTTCTGGCCGACCTTCACGATGTCCTGCGCATGCGCCACGCGCGCGTGCGACAGCTCGCTCACGTGCACGAGGCCCTCGATGCCGCCCAGGTCCACGAACGCGCCGAAGTCCCGCACGCCCACGACCACGCCCTCGAGCGACTGGCCCACCGCGAGCGTCTCGCGCAGCTTCTTGGCCTGCTCCGCGCGCTCGACCTCGAGCAGCGCGCGCCGCGAGAGGATGGCGTTGCCGCCCTTCATTTCCACGACCTTGAACTTGAGCCGCTGGCCCACGAACGTCGCCGTGTCGCCCACGAAGCGCACGTCGATCTGCGACGCCGGGCAGAACGCGCGCGTGCCGCCGAGGTCCACCTCGAGGCCGCCCTTGTTCACCGCGGTCACGAGCCCATCGACCGCCATGCCCGCGTCCATCGCCGTCTGCAGCAGCTCGCGGCCCGCGCCCTTCGGCACCGAGCGCGTCACCACCACCGAGCCCTCGCCGACAGAGAGCACCCAGCCCTCGATCGCGTCGCCCTCGTGCGCCGTCAGCTCACCGGCCTCGTTGCGCAGCTCGCGCAGGTCGATGATGCCCTCGCCCTTGCCGCCGAGATCGAGGAACGCCACCTCGGCGCCGATGTGCGCCACCTTGGCCTGCACCTTGGACCCCAGGTGCAGCCGCTCGCGCTTGGGCTTCTTGGCCTGCTCGGCCGCGAAGAGCGCCGCGAAGTCGCCCGTCTCCTCAGAGGACGGCTGCGCGTACACCGACTCCGGCATCTCGCCGCCGCCAGACCGCTCCGGACGCTCGGCCCGCTCGCCGTGCTCGCCCGCGCCCTGCGCCTCGCCGCCCTCGGGCTGCGCGCGCTTCTGGTGCCGCTCGCGATCGCCGCTGCGGTCGCGCCGCCAGGTGTTGCGGTCTTCCTTCTTGGGCTCGGCTCCCTCGGCCGGCTTCTCGCCGTCCTTGGGCGGCAGCGCGATCTTGCGCACCACCACCGGCATCTTGAACTCTTCCTTCTTGTCCGTGCGCGGACCCTGCGGCCGCTGCGGACGCTCGCCCCGCTCCGGACGCTCCGCGCGCTCGGCCTTCGCCGGCGGCGGCGCCTTTGCCTTGGCCAGGATGTCGTCGAACGACGGCGGCCCCGCGGGCTTCTTCTCGACCTTCGGCTCCGTCTTCGCCTGCACCGGCTCCGGCTTCTTCTCGCCCGCGCTGGCCAAGATGTCGTCGAACGACGGCGGCGCATTCTTGGGCTTGCGCGTGACGCCGGCGGGAGTGGTGTCGCTGTTCTGGCCTTCGCTCTGGGGCTTGTCGCTCATGGAACCTTCGTGTGCGTGACGCAATGCGGGTACAGCGAGAGGGCGGCGATCTATCAGGGCCAGGGCCTGCGCGCCAGTGTCTCCGCACTCCTACGCCCGCGCCCGCTTCTTGCCCGCCGGCTCCTGCTCGCCCACGAGCTCCCCCACGCGCTTGAGCAGCCGCGCCCCTGCCGGGAGCTTGAGCTTCGCCATCCCGGGCCCGCCGCAGAACAGGAGCGCCCCCGTCTGCGCCGCGGCCTCGCCGACGATGTCCACCTGCTCCTTGATCGGCTCGCTGTGCTTGGGCGCCGTCGACGACAGGCACACCACCCGCGCCCGCGCCCGCACCACCAGCTCGGCCAGGTCTCGCCCCGGCGTCTGCGCGAGCGGCGCCAGCACCTCGAAGCCCCGCGCGCGCAACAGGCACGCCACCATCCGCGAGGCCACGTCGTGCTGATCGCCGGCCACCGACGCCACCACCGCGCTCCCGCGATCCGCCCGCACCGGCTCGCCCGCCGGCTCGGCCAGGGGCTGCGCGCGCGCGATGGCGTCGATGATGGCCCCCGTGGCGATGTGCTCCTCGGCCACCGAGAGCTGGCACTTCTCCCACTTGCCGCCCACGCGGTGCAGCGTCGGCGTCACCACGTCGTCGAAGATCTCCGCCAGCGTCATCCCCTTGAGCCGCAGCGCCGACATCTGCGCCACGCACGCCCCCGCGTCGCCGTCGAGCGCCGACTGCTCCATCGCCCGGATGGCGCCCTCGGTGTCCCCGGCCAGCCCCAGCGCGCGCGCCGACGGCATCCCGCCCGCGACCTCGTAGTGGCGCTCCTGCACGAACGCGGTCACGTCCTTGAGCGTGAACTTCCGGTGCCCGCCCGGCGTGCGGAAGCAGTCGATCTCCCCCGCGTCGGCCCAGCGCTTGACCGTGGCCTCGCCCACGCCGAGGAGCTGCGACACCTGCCGCGTCGACAACACGTCCGAGCGCGTCTGGCTGTTCATGAGTGCATCGAGCGTCGATCTGCGCATGTGTTCTGAGCTCCAGCCCCGTCCCGCGTGGTCGATTTGAGCGTTTTTGCGACTTCAAAGCAAGTCGAAGTGTGTTCGTTTTCGGACACCGAGCGCGCCCGCGCAAGTTGCGCTATGCGAGGACCTGATGCCGCACACGCCCACCGGTCGCTTCGCGCCCTCGCCCACCGGCGAGCTGCACCTGGGCAACGCGCGCACGGCGCTCCTGGCCTGGCTGTGGACGCGCTCGATGGGTGGCAGCTTCGTCCTGCGCGTCGAGGACTTGGACAAGCCGCGCGTGCGCCCCGGGATGGCGCAGCAGCAGCTCGATGAGCTCCGCTGGCTGGGCCTCGACTGGGACTTCGGCCCCGACCGCGGCGGGCCCCACGCGCCCTACACTCAGTCCGAGCGCAGCGCCCTCTACGCCGACGCGGTCACCCGGCTCGCCAGGGAGGGCCTCGTCTACCCCTGCTTCTGCTCGCGCGCCGAGATCAAGGCCCGCTCCGAGGCCTCCGCCCCGCACGGCCCGCAGGACGAAGGCCCGCGCTACACCGGCACCTGCGCCAGGCTCTCGTCGGCCCAGATCGCCGAGCGCTCCCGCACCCGCGCGCCCGCCCTGCGCCTGCGCGTGCCCAGCGGCCCCGTCGAGTTCACCGACGCCATCGCCGGCCCGCAAACCTTCGACCCCCAGAGCGAGATCGGCGACTTCGTGCTCCAGCGCGCCGACGGCATCTACAGCTACCAGCTCGCCGTCACCGTCGACGACGCGGCCATGGGCATCACCCAGGTCCTGCGCGGCGCGGACCTGCTCCCGTCCACCGCGCGGCAGCTCGTGCTCTATCGCTTCCTGGAGCACGCGCCGCCTCAGTTCGCGCACGCGCCGCTCGTGTTCGGCCCCAAGGGCCCGGACGGCCAGCCGCAGCGGCTCGCCAAGCGCGACCCGGCGGTCACGCTCGCGGGCCTCAAGAAAACCTCTGACACCTCCGATCCCCGCGTGATCATTGGCAAACTCGCCTCCATCAGCGGCCTCTCCAGCTCGCCCGAGCCCCGCCTGCCCCGTGACTTTCTGGCGACGTTCGATCTCGCCCGCATCCCCAAAGGCCCCGTGGAGCTCGCGCCTTAGCCCTCGAACCGGCTTCCGCGCCCCGGCCGGTTCCCCACACCGGACCACCCATCGGTTGCACACCCGCCCTTCCATCTGCTATGCGGACGCGCCCCGGAAAGGTGTCTACAGGCCGGGAACAGGCGGGTTTGAATGTCCGAGAAGGAAGCAGGGATCGAAGTCGAAGGCACCGTCCGCGAGGAGCTCGCGGGTGGCAACTATCGTGTCGAGCTCGACAACAAGCACTCGGTGCTGGCGTACGCGAGCGGCAAGATGCGCAAGTTCCGCATCCGCATCCTGCCCGGCGACCGGGTGAAGCTGGAGCTGTCGCCGTACGACCTCACGCGCGGCCGCATCACGTATCGCCAGAAGTAGTCGCGAGGCGCCCGTTCCCGCGGGCGCCTTCAGCCGCGCAGGTCAGAGGGACTGCGCGAGCTCGGGGATGATTTTCGACAGCTACCCCTCGCGCAGCTCGAGGATGAGCGCGGCCTGGTGCGCGAGGTAGTGCAGCACGGACAGCTCCGCCTGCGTGTACGAGCTCGACCCGCGCTTGTTGATGAGCTGGATCGCGCCCAACGCGCGGCCGTCCTGCAGCACCGGCGTCGTCAGCACCGACTTCGTCTCGTAGCCCAGGCGGCTCGAGATCTCCTGGTAGAAGCGCGGGTCCCGCTGCGCGTCGCTGATGGCGATGGCCACGCCCTCCTGCGCGCAGAAGCCGACGAAGCCCTTGCCCATCGGCACGCGGACATCGAGCGCGAGCAGGTCCTTGGCCTTGGGCCCACGCACGGCGGCAAATCTCAAGTCGCGCCGGTTCAGGTCGGCCACGTAGACGCTGCCCGAGTCGCTGGGGATCTTCTCCAGCGCGAGGTCGAGCAGGTAGTACAGCGCCTCCTCCGGCTTCTTGTCGAAGGCGGCCGGCGTGCGCTCGAAGAGCTCGCAGAGGATCTCCTCGACGGCGGCGTGGTCGATCTTCTGCTCGTCGCGTCCGATCTGCGCGGGCGGCCGGTTCTTGGGCTCCTTGGCCTGGACGACCTTGACGCTCTCCTGGCTCGCCGACGCGCGCTGCTGCTGCTTCTGCGCCTTGCGCTCGGCCTCCTGGGCCGCCGCGCGATCCCTCTCGGCCTCACGGCGCGCACGGGTCTCCGCCTCGGCCTTCTCCTTCGCGGCTTCGTCCGCGCGAGCCTTCTCTTCAGCGGCTGCGCGCGCGGCCCGGAGCGCGTTCTCCTGCGCGTCCGCCTGCGCCTTGGCCTCCACCGCGGCCCGCTCTGCCGCCTCGCGATCCTTGCGGGCACGCTCCGTCGCGCGCGCCTCGTTCTCGGCCTTCTCGCGCGCCTGCTTGGAGATGCGCTCGCGCTCCTCGGCCGCCGCACGCGCCTCCGCGGCTGCCCGCTCGGCCTGCGCCCGCGCCTCGGCCGCCGCACGCTCGGCCTTCGCCGCCCGCTCCTGTGCCTCGCGCGCCTCCGCCTGGGCCTTGGCCTCCGCCGCCGCCCGCTCACGCGCCGCCGCCTCAGCCTGCTCGCGCTCCTTGGCCACCTCGGCCGCACGCGCCTCTTGCGCCCGCGCCGCCTCGGCCAGCTTCGGATCCGCGCCCGCCCCGCCCTGCGCACCGCCCGGCGGCGCCATCCACGGCGACGACACCGGCGCGGCCTTCCCCGGGTCG
>JAFEBC010000595.1 GCA_018266095.1 Deltaproteobacteria bacterium | reverse complement strand
CCGGCTTCCCGACATTGTCCGTGTGCCCGCCGATCTCCACGACGAGCTTCGGGTTCACGCTCAGCAGCTCCGCCGCCGCCTTCAGCTCGAGCTGCGAGTCCGGCGACAGCTCCGCGCTCCCCGTCTCGAAGAACACGTTGTGCAGCACCACGTGCACGCCCTTCTTGATCTCCAGCAGGCTGATGTCCTTCGTCAGCTCGCTGAACTCCGCGCCCTTCGGCACCTCGAACTTGCTCGAGTAGAAGAAGTACCCGGGGTGGCTGACGCTGACCGCGTACGTCTTCCCCTGCGGCAGCACGACCATGTACTTGCCGGTCGCTGAGTTGCTGCTCTCGTTCGACACCAGCTCGCCCGAGCGCAATTCCTGGATGATGAGCCCGGCCGCCATGGGCTTGTTGGTGCGGGCGTCGGCGACCTTGCCGGTGACGATGAGCGTGGGCTCGGGCTGCAGGGCCTTCTGCATCTCGATGGAGTAGAGGTCGTAGCCGCCCTGGCCGCCGGGGCGCTTGCTGGCGAAGTAGCCGACGTCGCCCTTGCCGCCGACGGTGAAGAACTTCTCGTCCTGGTCGGTGTTGATGGGCGCGCCGAGGTTCACGGGCGTCGACCACTTGCCCTCCTCGAAGACGGTCTTGAAGATGTCCATGCGGCCGAAGCCGGGGTGGCCGCTGGAGGCGAAGTAGAGCGTCTTGCCGTCCGGGGCGAACGAGGGCGACTGCTCGCTCATGGGCGTGTTGATGGTGGGCCCGAGGTTCGCCGGCGGGCCCCAGAGGCCCTGCGCGTCCTTGTGCGTGATCCAGAGGTCGGACTTGCCGAAGCCGCCGGGGCGGCGCGAGGCGAACACGAGCGTGCGCTGGTCGGGCGAGAGCGCGGGCTGGCCCTCCCACGAGGTCGAGTTGACGACGGGGCCGAGCGGGCGCGGGACGTCCCAGACGGTGCCGTTGAGTTCGCTCGAGTACAGATCGCAGCTCCCGAGCGAGTCGGGGCGGCCGCAGCCGGTGAAGATGACGGTGGAGCCGTCGGGCGAGAAAGTGGCGGCGCCGTCGTGCTGCTTGGTGTTGATGGGCGGCGGGAGGCCGGTGGGCGCGGTCCAGCCGCCGGCGTCGGTGAGGTCGGCGTAGTAGAGGTCCTCGCCGCCCAGGCCGCCCGCGCGCTTGCTGGTGAAGTAGATGCGCCGCCCGTTCGCGGCGAGCTGCGGGAAGGTCTCGTCGGCGGGGCTGTTGACCGCGGGGCCGAGGTTCACGGGCATCGCGGCCGAGGGCGTGTTCAGGCGCAAGAGCTGGGATTCATTGGCGTACATGAGCCGGTTCTGCGCCTCGGAGATGGTCGCGGTCGACTTCGCCATCTTGGGGATGCGCTCGACGGCCTTTTGCATGGCCATCGCCATCATCTTGAGGTTGCCCTGGTGCTCGTGGACGAGGCCGAGGCTGTACCAGAGGTCGCCGTTCGCATCGTCCTTGGCGAGCGCCGCGTGGTAGGTGCCCACCGCGCGGCCCAGGGCGCCGGCGACCTCGTCGGACTTGCCCGCCTGCTCGCACGCGAGGGCGAGCTGGTACCAGGTCTGGCCGTTCATGGGATTGAGGGCGCCTGCCTCGCGATAGCTCTTCATCGCCTCCTCGAACTGCTCGGCCTCGTACTGCTTCTGCGCCAGCGCGAGCCAGCCCTTCTCATCCGTGGGCGGCCTCGCCTCGGCGGCGAGCGTGGGGCCAGCGAGGAGCAGCGCGAAGGCGAACGCGAGGGCGCGCGCGTGGGGCATGGAGAGAGCCTCGGGGTGGAAAGTTCGATCGACGGTAGAGCGCGCGTGCCGTGCTGGCAAGCGAGACGGTGCGAGAGCGAATGTCGTACCCCCGACGTAGAGTGCCGTTCGGACATCGTTCGCGCTGTGAAATACCTCGCGGGCGCGTTCGTGAAGTGGTTCCAACGTTTGGAGGATTCGTCATGCCCGCACGCCGGCTCGTCGTCTCGCTCGGAATGGCAGTGGCCCTTGGTTGCGCCTCGGGGAAGCCCGCGCCCTCGGAGGCGGCGGGGCCCAAGGAGGCGGTGGACCTCGAGGGCATCGACCAGGGCGTGAAGGCGGGCGATGACTTCTTCGCGTACACGAACGGCGCGTGGATCAAGAGCACGGAGATCCCGCCGGATCGCGCGGTGTACGGCACGTCGTCGATCGTGGAGGAGCGGACCACCAAGCGCACGGCGGACCTCATCCGCGAGGCGGCGGCGAGCCCGGGGGCGTCGGCGGAGGCGCAGAAGGTGGGCGACTACTTCGCGAGCTATCTCGATGAGGAGGCGATCGAGAAGCGCGGGCTGGAGCCGCTGAAGCCCACGCTGGAGGCCATCGCGGCCATCCACGACGTGCAGTCGCTCTCGAAGGCGCTGGGCGCCACGCTGCGCGCGGACGTGGACGTGCTCAACAACACGAGCCTCTACACGCCCAACGTGTTCGGCCTGTGGGTGGCGCAGGACCTGGACGATCCGACGAAGTACACGGGCTTCCTCTTGCAGGGCGGCCTGGGGCTCCTCGACCGCAGCTACTACACGGACCCGGGCGCGCACCTCGAGGAGATCCGCAAGAAGTACCCGGCGCACCTCGCGGCGATGCTGGAGCTCTTGCACGTGCCGGACGCGCAGGCCAAGGCGCAGCGCGTGTATGAGCTGGAGCGGCGCATCGCGGAGACGCACGTGTCGCGGGCGGACTCCGAGGACGTGAAGAAGGGCAACAACCACTGGACGCGCGCGGAGTTCGACAGCAAGGCGCCGGGGATGGATTGGGCCGCGTACTTCGGCGCGGCGGGCCTGACGGCGCAGAGCGGGTTCGTGGTGTGGCACCCGTCGGCCATCATCGGCACGTCGGCGCTGGTGAAGTCGGTGCCGGTGGAGACGTGGAAGGAGTACCTGCTCGTTCGCAAGCTGGAGGCGATGGCGAGCGTGCTGCCCAAGGCGTTCGGCGAGGAGGCGTTCGCGTTCCACGGCAAGGTGGTGTCGGGCGCGCTGCAGCAGCGGGACCGCTGGAAGCGCGCGGTGGCGGCGACGGATCGCGCGCTGGGCGAGGCGGTGGGCAAGCTGTACGTCGAGCGCTACTTCCCGCCGAGCGAGAAGGCGCGCTGCGAGGAGATGGTGCAGAACGAATTGGTCGCGTTCGCCAAGCGCATCGACGCGCTGGAGTGGATGGCGCCCTCGACCAAGGAGCAGGCGAAGGCCAAGCTCAAGGCGCTCAAAGTCGGCGTGGGCTATCCCGACAAGTGGCGCGACTACTCGGGCCTCGTGGTCACGCGCGGGGACGCGTTCGGCAATGCCGAGCGCGCGTCGATGTTCGAGTACCAGCGGAATCTGAAGAAGTTCGGCCAGCCCATCGACCGCGACGAGTGGGTGATGAATCCGCAGCTCGTGAACGCGGTGAACCTGCCGGCGATGAACGCGCTCAACTTCCCCGCGGCGATTCTGCAGCCGCCGGACTTCGATCCCAACCGCACGGCGGCGTCGAACTACGGCGCCACGGGCGCCACCATCGGGCACGAGATCAGCCACAGCTTCGACGACCAGGGCGCGCTCTTCGACGCGCAGGGGCGGCTGCACAACTGGTGGACGCCCGAGGACTTCGCGCACTTCGCGGCGTCGAGCGAGGCGCTGGTGAAGCAGTACGACGGCTATCGGCCGTTCGCGGACCTGGCGGTGAACGGGCGGCAGACGGTGAGCGAGAACATCGCGGACGTGGCGGGCCTCGCGGCGGCGTATGACGCGTACAAGGCGTCGCTCGGTGGCAAGGAGGCGCCGGTGGTGCAGGGGCTCACGGGCGACCAGCAGTTCTTCATCTCCTTCGCGCAGAGCTGGCGGCAGAAGCAGCGCGAGGCGGCCCTGCGGCAGCGCATCCTCGTGGACGGGCACGCGCCGGCGCAGTACCGCGCGGACACGGTGCGCAACCTGGACGCGTGGTACCTGGCGTTCGCGGTGCAGCCGGGGCAGGGGCTCTATCTGTCGCCCGCGGAGCGCGTGCGCGTCTGGTAGTCGCGCTCGCAGATGCGGCGGCTGGGGGTCGTGAAGCTACGCGCCCAGCCTCGCGCGAATGCGGTCCACCATCTCCGCGTTCTCGAACGGCTTGCGGATGAACTCCTCGGCGCCCGCGGCGATGGCGCGCTGGGCGACCTCCGGGCCGGGGCGGGCGCTCACCACGAACACCGGGATGCCCTTGGTGCGCGCGTCGGCCTTGAGCGCCTTGCAGAGATCCAGCCCGTCGCGGTCAGGCATGGCGATGTCCAAGAGCACGAGGCGCGGCAGGGTGGCCTGCGAGAGCACGTTGAGCGCGGCCTGCGCCGAGGTGGCGAGGCGGGTCTCGATGCCCTCCAGGTCGAGCAGCGTCGAGAGGAAGTTCAGGATCTCGGGGTCGTCGTCGACCACCAGCACCGGGCCGTGGGGCAGGG
>JAFEBC010000594.1 GCA_018266095.1 Deltaproteobacteria bacterium | reverse complement strand
GTGAAGCCGAAGACCTCGCGCTCCGCGGTGAACACATCGCCCGAGGTGCGGTTGAGCACCTTCTCGAAGTCCTGCGGCCACGCCGTCGCCGCGACGAGGCGCCCGAGATCGTGCAGGAGGCCGACCGTGAAGGCCTCCGACGACAGCGGCCCCGCGCCCACGATGGCCTGCGCCAGGCGCGCCACCGCCAGGGACGAGTGCTGGATCGAATCGAACGCGCGGCGCACGGCGGCCGGCAGCCTGGCGTGCTCGAGCGAGGAGGCCACGTGCTGCGCGACCACCAGGCTGCGCAGCGTCTCGGCGCCCAGATAGGCCACCGCGCGCTTCACGGAGGTGACCGGCTGGCCCACGCCGAAGTAGGCCGAGTTCACGAGCTGCAGGAGCTTCGCCGACATGGCCGGGTCCTGCTGCACCAGCGCGCCCACCTCGTCGAGCGAGCAGTCCGGATCGGCCAGCTTCTTGGAGATGTCGAAGAACAGCGCGGGCGGCGTCGGCACGCGCTCCAAGCTCGTCACCAGCGCGCGCAGGCACTCGGGCTCGGTGGCGTCCTGCAGCACGCACACCCGCTCGATCACGCGCTGGAGCGCGTCGGGATCGCAGGGCTTGCTCAGGAACTGGTGCGCCACCGGCACGCAGCGCATCACCGACTCGCGGTCGGCGTGCCCCGAGAGGATGAGCCGCGCCGCCTGCGGAAACTCGTCGCGCACCTTGGCGAGGAAGGTGGCGCCGTCCATGCCCGGCATGCGCATGTCGCTCACCACCACGCGGAATGGCTGCTTGCGCAGCTCGGCGAGCCCCTCCTGGCCGGAGGCGACGAAGACCATGTCCCACTTCTTGCGGTTCTTGCGCATCAGGTTGCGCAGGCCGTCGAGGATCGACTGCTCGTCGTCGACGAAGAGGATTCGGGTGGTCATGCGGCCTCCTTGCGGGCGGCGCGGGCCTCGATGGGCAGCCGGATGTTGAAGGTGGTGCCGGCGCCCACGACCGTGTCGAAGCCGAGCTTGCCGTCGTGCTTCTCCACCACCGAGCGGGCGATGGCGAGCCCCTGGCCCGTGCCGCGGCCGATCTCCTTGGTGGTGAAGAAGGGGTCGAAGATCTTGCCCCGCACGTGCTCGGGGATGCCGCCGCCGGTGTCGCTGATGCTGACGCAGACCATGTCGCCGTCGACGCGGGTGGCGACCTTGATCTTGCCGCGCTGGTCGGTGCCCTTGACCTTGTCGCCGATGGCGTGCGCCGCGTTGACGATGATGTTGAGGAAGACCTGGTTGACCTCGCCGGCGTGGCACGACACCAGCGGCAGCTCGTCGAACGAGGTCTCGACGTCGGCCACGTACTTGTATTCGTTGCGCGCGATGGTGATGGTGGTCGCGAGCGCCTTGTTCAGGTCGACGCTGGTGCGCTCCTTCTGATCGGGGTGCGCGAAGGCCTTCATCGAGCGCACGATCTCGGCCACGCGGCTCAGGCCCTCCACCGCGCGGTCGATGGCGCGCGGCATCTGCTCGCGCAGGTACTCGACGTCGGCGGTGTCCTCGGCCTCGGCCAGCGACGCCGCCAGCTCCTGCAGCGGCTTGCCCTCGAGCGCCGCGCCGCGGAACTCCGCGTACTGCGAGAGGAGCCCGAGCAGGTCGCCCACAGAGTCGCGCAGGAAGTGCACGCTGTCGTTGACGAACTGGACCGGCGTGTTGATCTCGTGCGCCACGCCCGCGGCCAGCCGCCCCACCGACTCCAGCTTCTGGGCGGCCTGCAGCTCCAGCTCGAGCTGGCGCCGCTCGGTGATGTCGAGCAGCACGCCGCGCACGACCGGCGACTCGTGCTCTCTCTTGCCGTAGATGTTGCGGACCCAGGCGTAGGTGCCGTCGTTCTTGCGCAGGCGGTACTCGACCTCGTTCTGCCCGCACTCGCGCAGGTGCAGCTCCAGCGCGGCCTTGGTGCGCTCCAGGTCTTCGGGGTGGATGCGCTGGGCGAGGAAGCCGGGCCGCATCACGTCGTCGAGCGTGCAGCCGAGGAGCGTCTGCGCCTGCGGGCCCACGTAGGTCACGCGGAAGTCGGGCACCGTCATCGTCCAGGGGATGGTCTTGGTGGTCTCGACGAGCTGGCGGAACTCCTCGCTGCGCTCGTGGAGCTGCTGGGTGCGCCGCTGCACGCGCGCCTCGATGTCGGCGGCCGTGCGCTCGAGCTCGGCCTGGCGCGAGGCCAACAGCCGCATCTGGCGCAGGCTCAGCACGAGGCCCACGCCCAGCGCGGCGTCCTCGAGGACCACCCAGAAGGCGTGCTCGAGGAAGCGCCACCACTCGGGGTTCGGGATGCCGTAGACGGACTGCGGGATGAGCACGCCGCGCGTGATGTGGTCGGCGCAGACGGTGAGCGTCGCCGCCAGCAGCACGCGCCAGTCGCGGTAGAGGAAGAGGAACGCCAGCGAGGCGAAGACGTGGAAGTGCGTCTCGATGCGCCCGCCGGTGACGTGGATGAAGAGCGCGCCCCAGGACATCTGCGCCACCGCCATCGCGATGCGGGTGACGGTCGCGCCGGGCCGCGCGCGCGCGAGCAGCACGGGGAAGGCGGTGATGAGGCCGCCGACGATGAGGACGAGCGCCACGTGCGGGTGCAGGCTCGAGCGCGTGCCGGCCCAGGTGAGGGGCGAGTGGATGGCGGTGAAGAGGATGGCGGCGATCCACTCGATCACCAGCACCACGGAGGTGACGCGGTCGCCGGTCGAGCGGACGAGGTTCAGGGCTTCGTCGTAGAGCTCCTGGGTGCGCTCGCTGTCCGTCTCGGCGGCCGTGGTGTCGAGGGCGGTGCTCATGGCTAGCCTCTCAACGCGCAGCCGAAGACCGGCAGGCCAGTGACGGGCTCGGTGCGCGCGCCGGTGAGGAGCTCCTCGAGCGCGATGAGTCCGCGGCTCACGCCCTCGTGCGAGCGCGTGTCCGTGATGCCTCCGGAGAAGAGCAGGTGCCCGTCGGAGGCGTAGAGCAGCACCGTGCCCGAGGTCTCCGCGCCGAAGCGCCTGGACTCGAGCCCGTCCTCCGCGTGGAAGCCGCCGCCCGCCACCTCACGCGCGAGGCGGACCGTGTCGGTGTCGAACCAGTTCTGCGGCGCGTCCGCCGGCTGCGTCATGGCCACGCGCACGGCGAACCGTCCGGGCAGCTTCGCCTGCAGCGTGCGCAGGTTGTTCAAGGTGGCGCGGGTGCACCCGCACTGCGGATGCCCGAAGACCACCAACGTCGGCAGCTCGGCGGCGCGCACGAGGTGGCTCTGCTCGGGCCAGCGGACGGGCGTCGGCCGCACCGCGCCGGGCTTGAGCTCACCGTCCCAGATCAGGGCCCCGGCGCCCAGCACCGCGACGATCCACGCTGCCATCGCGAGGCGCATGACTAGAACCCGTCCTGCAGCGCGGTGAGCCTGTCGAGATCATGCTCCACGCACGACTGCTGCTGCGGCCCGAAGCGGAGCGCCTCGCGCGCCTGCGCCACCAGCGAGTGATCGAACTTGTCGACGTGCGTGGTGCCGGTCGGATCCAGCGGCCGCAGGTCGCCGTCCAGGCGCTCGGCCTCGACGTGCGCGAGCAACAGCACCGCCAGGATGGGGTGCACGTAGCCGCCGATCTTGATGTGCCGCGTGCTGCCGATGACGAGCTGCAGCTCGGGCGGGAGCTTCCACAGGCGGGCCACCAGGGCCGACGCCTCGTCGCGCGTGTCCTCGACGGCGCGCCAGAGCGTGCGCGGGTCCACCTTGGTCTTGATGCGCCCCTCGCCGAGCGCGACGAGGATGGCGGCGATGCCCACGTCGTGCAGCAGGCCGCAGAGGAACGCGTAGTCGGCCTCGATCGACACGTAGCGGCAGATGATGCGCGCGATGTGCGCGATGAGCAGCGAGTGGCGGCGCAGGCGGTCCATCGCGTCCGAGAAGCCGGGCGCGCGGAACACGCGCATGTGCATCGTGACCTCCATCACCAGGTCGCGCAGGCCGCCGAGCCCCAAGCGGATCACGGCGGCGCGCAGCGTGCGCACGGGTGTGCTCGACGCGTACACCGGCGACTGGATGCGGGTCATGACCTTGCCCGCGAGCATCGGGTCCTGCTCCAGGAGGCTCACCACCTCCTCGAACTCGACCTTGGCCTTGCGCGAGAGCTCCATCACCTTCATGGCCACGACCGGGACGGCCGGCGGCTGGTAGTTCGGCGAGGCGAAGAGTCGGGTCAGCTCGGTCTTGAAGTCGGGACCGCTGACGGCGTCGATGTCGGCGTCGCTCAGCTCGACCGTGCCCTGTCCGTATTTGTCGCCTCGACGCAGCACTTTGGTCCCTCCTCGTGTTCCCCGCCTCAGGGACAAGAGCAAGGTCGGTGCCACTCCAACTAGTGGAGACTCTCCTGTGATTCCGAGGGAGTGCGCGGGTGGCGAACCGTGGGGGTGCCAGCGATTCCCGCAGGTTCGGAAGTGCGCGCCTGGGAGGTCCGCATGGCTCCACGGTAGGCCCCATTGGCGCGACGCGCCGCGGCACCGATCGCCAGCCCGGTCACGGCCTGCGCCAGCGCGGCCTGCGCCTCGGCCAGCGCTTCGTCGATCTCGGCCTTCAGGATCGCGCGCTGCTCGACCGGGACCTCGTCGAGCACGGCCGTGTCGGCGATGCGCACCTCGACCAGCACCTCGGCGGCGGCGACGGCATCGCCCTTCCCGAGCAGCTCGCGCGAGCGGGCCAGGGCCGCGAAGAGCTTGGTCACGGCGTCACCGCGATCTTCTGCACCGCCTCGGCGAAGGCCGACACCAGCGGGCTGAAGGCGCGCTCGGCCTCGCGGACCAGCTCGACGCGCGCCGTGTTCGCGGCCACCAAGAGGCGCGAGCAGGTGAACTGATAGACGGCGGCGAGCGTGTCGCACAGCTCGGGGGCGCGCGCGCGGTCGAGGGACGAGTGCAGCTCGACCACGATGTCGGAGGCCTTGGTGCACGCGGTCACGGCGTCGCTCTTGCGGCCCTGCTCGAAGGCGGTCTGCGCGGCGCGCATGTGGCGGAGCGCGGCCTCGAAGAGGAGGACCATCAGGCGCTCGCGGGTCGCGGTCT
>JAFEBC010000593.1 GCA_018266095.1 Deltaproteobacteria bacterium | reverse complement strand
TTGCTCACCGGATCCTTCGCGGGCCGCGCGGCGCCGAGCAGGATCTCGTGCGACAGCGAGCGGGTGCCCACATCGATCTGCGAGACCGAGTCCGACTCCGCGTTCACCGCCCACAGCGACTTGCCGTCCGCCGAGAGCGCGAGCGAGCGCGACACCTGCGCTGTGGCCGACCCCGCGTCCGTCCCTGCGTCCTGGCCGCCGCCATCGGGGGGAGTCTGGGTCGAGCCGCCGCACGCGCAGAGCAACACGAGCAGGGCGAGGATCGGTCTCATGGGGTGCTCCAGGCGAGCTGCGTCAGCGTGAGGCAGGGCCGCGCGCGATCCAGACGCGGATCGCGGCAGAACGTCGGCCCCGGGAGGGTGTGCCAGCGGGCGGGGATCGGCAACTCAGGGCGCCCCGAGCGCAGGTCGATCTCGTCGGTGACGAAGATCGCGCGCGGATAGACGGGCATGCGCGCGAGCGTGGTGGTGAGATCGGAGAGGGCCGCGTGCTCCTGCACCTGCACTGGCGCGGCGAAGGCACGGAAGATCCGCGCCGAGCGTCCCGCGGCGATCAGGGTCCGCGCGGAGTCGGGGCGCTGCAGGAGCCACTCTGCGGCCTGCACGCCCGCGGGCGGCGTGCGCTTGCGCTCGAGCAGGAGCGGCAGCGAGGCGGCGAGCACGGCCAGCGAACAGGACGCGAGCAGGAGCGGCTGGCGCGGACCGGCGACGCAGGCGGCGACGACGATCAGGCCCTCGGCCAACGGCAAGAGGTGCCGCGGCTGCTCGAGCAGGTTCTGGCCGAAGAACACCCAGAGCGCGTAGGGCGCGAGCAGGAGCAGCGCGCGCCGCACCAGCCCGTGATCGAGCCGCGTGGGCGCAGGCAGCACGATCGCGGCGCTGATGAAGAGCAGCGCGGCCGCGAGGGCCATCGGCTGCGGCGCGAGGCCATCGAAGAAGAGCCCGCGCGCGAAGGCGAACAGGCGCGCGGACAGGTCGGGGCGCGTGGTCACGGCGCCGCCCCAGGTGTCGAAGTGTCCGCGCAGGTGCGTCACGCCGAGCGCGAGCAGGTCGCGCGCGCCCTGTTGCGCCGCGAAGGGGAGGAGCCAGGCGAGCGCAGAGAGCACCGCCGCGATCGCCAGGCGCACGCGATCGCGCGAGAGCAGCGCGGCCGCGATCAGCAGCGGCGCGTACGAAGCGCGCGCGCCGAGGAGGAGGCCGCCACAGACGCCCGCGAGCAGGGAGCGATCGTCGAGCGAGAAGCAGATCGAGGCCGCGGCGAGGGCCAGGCCGAGCGACTCCGAGAGCGCGCTCGAGCCCAGCCACCACGGACCGAACGCGACCGCGTGCAGCGCCATCGCGCCCAGCGCCGCGCGAGGGCCTGCCAGGCGATCCGCGATGCGTCCGAGGGCCGCCGCGGTGCACCCCGAGGCCAGCGCCGACAAGAGCGTCGCCGCGCCCACTCCGGAGAGGCCGAGCGACACGAGCGCGCGCCCCGGCCACACGAAGAGCGGATAGCCCGGGAACTGCGGCTGGAAGCGCGCGAGATCGAAGGCGCCGCTCATGCCCAGCACGAAGCCGAGCGCGTCGGTGCTGTCCGGCCACGCGGGGTGCACCAGCCAACGCGAGAGCGCCACCAGCGCGCCGCCCGCGCACAGCCAGCGCACGTCGAGGCGCGTCTTCGCGTCAGGGCTTGGTGACATCGAGCTCCGCCCCGAGCGCCGCCGGCATGCCCACGACCGAGATCTCCTTCACGCAGTCGTGATCGCGATCGCCGAGATCCGCGGCCAGGCCCTGCTCGCCGGTGAGCACGCGCTCGCCCAACTGCAGCCGGCCCGCCAGGCACTCGTTGGGCCCGATGTGCCGGTCGCCGTCGAAGTCGTCCCAGCCGTTGAGCACCACCTTGTTGACGCGCAGCAGCCGCTGCAGCAGCGCCGCGCCCTCTGCCGCCCGCGCCGGCGCGCTCGCCACCAGCTTGTAGTACTGCCGCAGCGCGCCCTCGAGCACGCCCACGCGCACCGGCGTGTACTTCATCGGCGAGTCGATCCCCGCCGTGGTGCGGAACAGCCGCGCGTCGCCCTGCCAGAAGCGCGCGCCCAGATCCGCGTACACGTCGATGGCCTTGGTCCGGTACTTCTGATCGCTCGTCGCCAGGTACGCCTCCAGCAGCGCGCGGATCGCCATCGCCTCGGCTTCGAGGCTGGTCGGCGCCGCGTCGGCCTTCTGCGTGGAGAGGTCGTAGCCGTTCGCCACCGCGCCGTCCGCGCCGATCAGCTTGGCGAGCAGGAAGTCGGCCTGCATGCGCACCAGCGCGTTCACGTGCGCGGCCAAGGTGCCGCTGTAGCTCGCCCCCGAGAGCGAGACCCCGTCGAGCGCCGACGGCTGATTGAGCGTGTCGGGCGTGTCGTTCGAGTACAGCACCAGCGAGCCGTTGAGCGCGCGATAGGCGGTGCGCAGCGAGAGGATCGACTGACCCAGCTCGAGCGTCGACACCTGCGTGCCGCGCGTGATGGTCGAGCCGCTGATGGACACGTCGTCGACGAGCACCTTGTTGGTGCTGTCGAGGTGGAGGCGATCGAGATCGACCAGCATGATCTTGAGCGCGCCCAGCGTGCGATCGTGCACGGTGTCCTCGCCGTCGGGGAGTCCGTTGTCGTGCGCGAAGAGGTCCGAGCCGCCGTCGGCGAGCTTGCGGTAGGTGATGCGGAACGCCTGCGCTCCGCCCACCTCGGGGTTGTTCTGGTCGCTGGTGGCGAAGGCCTCGGACATGCCGCCGATGAGGCCGTTGAGGCCCGCGAGCGACGAGCGCGCGTCGGAGATCGCGTAGGCCGTCGGCTTGGGGAAGTAGAGCAGCTCCTCGCCGGCGTCGGCCTGCGAGGTCTCGGTGACCGCGATCGCGGCAGGGAGGTAGAGCAGCGGCGAGTCGTACGCGTAGTCGATCGCGGACTTGATCGACGCCGCGCCCGTGAGCGCGAGGCCGTCGTGCGAGAGGAGCTGCGACAGCACCAGCGCGGTCTTGTTGTCGATCTCCTCCAGCATGGTCAGGCCCTGCCAGCCCTCCATCGGGTTGTCGCCGAGGTAGGTGCCGGCCACGCCGTCGACCAGCGCGCCGGAGCCGTTGTCGTACTGGCCGACCACGCCGTTCCCGAGCACGCCGACGCTCGCCTCATCGGCCGCGCTGACCTGCTTGACCGGGTTTCCCGCGAAGTCCTGCATCGACTGCCAATAGGTGATGAGCCACAGGCTCTGCTTCCAGGTGGCGTAGCCCAGCGCGTCGGGGGCGAGCGTCTTGTCGACCTGCGCGTCGCGGTGCGGGAGGTTGAGCGAGTTGTAGTCGCACTCGTAGTTGGCGAAGCCGCCTGCGTCGAGCGTGCCTCCATAGCCGAGCGCGCCCGCGGCACCCGAGAACGTGCACGACGGCGTGGCGCCGGGCGCGGGCGCGATGGCCGGGTCGAAGCTGCGGAACTCGGCGAACTGCGGCCACAGGCCCGGCCAGCCGTAGGTGTTGAGCGGGTTGTCGACCGGCGGGGGCTCGGTGATGAGGTTGGGCTTGCGGAAGCGTCCGGCCGCGATCGACGCGTACGCCAACGTCTGGAAGCGCGCGGAGAAGCCGGCCGATGCGGCCTCGCGGGTCTGCGCGGTGCCGCCGCGGCGAGGTCCCCAGAGGAGCGAGAGGCCGGCGCCGGACTCGAAGCTGAGGTTGTTCATCGGCTGCTTGGAGTACTCGTAGGTCTCGACCGCGAGCGAGTAGCCGAGCGGATCGGTGACCACGCCGCCGTCGGGCGAGGACGGATCCGCGTACTGATCGGTGACGGTGAGCGTGCGATCGAAGCCGGGCAACTGGTAGCCGAGGAGCTGCGCGAAGGGCTCGCCGGTGACCTGCAGCTCGATGGCGGCGCGCATCTGATCCGCGGTGGTGAAGCGCGTGGACACGAGCGTGGCCGCGAGCGGCACCGGGCCCGCGTCGACGCCCGCGTCGGTCCCGGCGTCGGCGCCTGCGTCCCCTCCCGCGTCGTGGCCGGCGTCGGAGCCCGCGTCGGAGGCCGAGTCGGAGCTCGAGTTGCAGGACGACAGCGCGATCACGACTGCGAAGACGATCGCGAGCGGAGCCCAGTTGCGCGGAGAGGTCATGCGGTCAGCACCGTTCCTTCGTAGAGCGCGCGGGTCGCGTGCGCGGGGAGAGGCGCGAGCTGCCGGCCGGCCGCGAGGCTGCGCGCGGCGTCGAGGCCCATCTGCATCGCGCTGTCCATGAACATGTAACGGAACGCGCCCTGGCGGCCGCAGCTCACGAGGCCCTGCGTGCGCGCGACGTGCGCGAGGACCGCGTCGCGATCGGCCACATAGTCGAGGTGGTAGATGGGATAGCCCTCGCGCACGAAGGTCGAGAAGAAGCCGCGCGTGCGGGTGCGCAGCCCGTGGATCCCGAGGCGCTCCAGATCGCGCAGGCAGCGCTCGTACAGCTCGCCGTCGCTGCAGCTCCAGAGCGCGTCGCCTGCGTCGCAGGGGATCTCCAGCATCAGCGAGGTCGTGCCCGCGGGCGCCATGTGCGGGCTGCGGTGCAGCGGCTCCTGGATGCGCGACATCACGTAGCCGGGCTCGGAGACGTACATCCAGGTGTGCGGCGACACCGGCGGGCCGTCGAGCTGCAGGTTGAGCAGCCGGATGGCGCGGAAGCGCAGCCGCCGCGCGCTGCGCTCGACGGACGCAGGCAGCGGCCCCGTCATGCGCGCGAGGACCGGCAGCGAGATGGTGGAGATCACCGCGTCACACGCGAGCTCCTCTTCGCCGCGCGCGCCGCGCACCCGCACGGACCGCACCTGGCCCGCGCTGGCGCACAGGCCGATCACCTCGTCGCCGGTGCGCACGCTGCCGCCGCGCGCCGCGATCACTTGCGCGCTGCGCTCGAAGATCTGGCCGATGCCGAGCCGCGGATACAGATAGCGGCGCGCGTAGGTGCGCACGCCCGGGCGCGGCACGTGCAAGAGGCGCAGCGCGACGTCCGCGAGCGAGGGCAGCGAGATGCGCTCCGCGGCCCAGTCGGCGGAGATGTCCTCGGGCGCGAGGCCCCACAGCTTGCCGGTGTAGGGGCCGAAGAACGCGCCGTACAGCTCGCCGCCGAAGCGGTGCGTGACCCAGTCGCGGAAGGAGCGGTCGCGCAAAGGTGCCAGCCGCGAGCGCAGCCGCTCGACTCCATAGCTCGCGAGCGCCCGCGCGCCGCGCACGAGCCCGAAGTTGCGCACCACGTCGTCGAGCTCGAGCGGGTACTTGAAGCGCCGGCCGCCGTTCAGGATGACGCTGGAGCGCCGGCGTTCGAGCAAGTCGCCCTCGAGCAGCCCGCGCACGAGCGCGTCGATGTCGCGGCTCTGCGTGATGAAGCGGTGGCCGCCGAGATCGAACCGCCAGCCATCGCGCTCGTGCGTGCCGCACAGGCCACCCACGCGCGGCTCGCGCTCGATCACCGTGGCGCGCAGGCCGAGCCGCAGCAGCTCCATCGCCGCGCTCATGCCGCACGCACCGCCGCCGAGGACGATGACGTGCGGGGCGTTGCGCGGGCGGGCAGGCGGGGCCGTCATCAAGCTGCTTCTTCGTGCCGGGCACGAGACTGGGAGGCGCGCGGCGGTGCAGGCGCTCACGGTGGACTTCGCGGGCAGACTGTGAGGGGAGGGCGCAGGGGCCGTCAAGCGACACCTGTCGGGCACGTTTCGGCTCCGACACACGGGGTCCTGCGCCTGCGCCCGCGACCGCCAGACGCGACGCGACCGCGCTACAGATCGGTGAGCACCTCGGCGGACGCGATGCGATCCAGGCGGAACTGGCGCCGCTCGTCGCGCTCCAGGTCCTGCGCGTCGATGCGCGTCTCGTGCCGCTCCATCTGCACGGCGAGGATGCGCACCTTGCGGCGCGTCTCGATGAAGTTGCCGTCGACGTAGGTGATGGCGAGGGCCTGGCGCTCGAACCACGCGCGCTCGATGGCGGCGCGCACGGCCTTCTTGCTGGGCAGCGACGGCACGCCGTGAAACGACAGCTCCGAGAGGCGCTCCAGGAGCTCCCGCTGCGCCGAGGTCGAGAGCGCGGCGCGCACCTTGTCGAGCGCGGACTCGAGCGTGCTCTCGAAGGGGAGGAGGCGCGAGTTGATCGCGTGCCGTCCGAGGGCCACCAGCAGCGCCGCCTCGCGGGCGGTGAAGTTCACCGGCGGGAGCGTGTAGCTGCGGTCGAGCGCGAAGCCTCCCCCTGGACCGCGCTCGGCGCCCACCGGCATCGAGGCCGCGCGCAGCGCGTCGAGGTCGCGATAGATGGTGCGGACGGTCACCTCGAAGCGCTCGGCGAGCTGCTCCGCCGTGACGCCCGTACGGCGTCCGCGCAGATATTCGGCGAGCGCGAAGAGCCTCTCGGTGCGCTGCATGAGGCTGACAAATAGCTGACAGTCACCGCGCGCGCAACGGGCGCCCCTCGAACTCGCAGGCCCTGGCCTCCTCGAGCAGGAACTCGCGGAACGCGCGCACCTCTGGCCGCTGCAGCGCGCGCTTCGGACACACCAGCGCGTGGTGATGGCGCACCGGGATCGAGAGCTCGAACGGCCGCACCAGGCGCCCCGCGGCCAGATCGTCGATGGCGAGCACGCTGCGCACCAGCGCAACCCCGCGGCCCTCGAGCGCGTCCTGGAACAGGAGCGTCGCGTCGCTGTAGCGCGTGCCCAGCGAGGCGTCCACGTGCCGCACCTTGGCCGCGGCCAGCCACTCGGGCCAGCCGCCGTGCGCCTGTCCGACCTCGTCGTGCAAGAGCGTGTGACTGGCCAGGTCCACCGTGCTCTTGAGGCGCACGCGCTTGAGCAGCTTCGGACTCGCCACCGGAAAGGCCACCTCGCCGAAGAGCCGCGTGGACACGAGGCCCGCATAGCGCCCGAGGCCGTAGCGCACGGCGATGTCGACTCCATCGCGCGTGAAGT
The DNA here is from genome assembly GCA_018266095.1 of Deltaproteobacteria bacterium. GTDB lineage: Bacteria > Myxococcota > Myxococcia > Myxococcales > 40CM-4-68-19 > CAIWCD01. The sequence continues at coordinate 1,661 of JAFEBC010000593.1, read as the reverse complement.
CGGCCAGCGCCTGCGTGGCCAGGATGCGCAGCTCGATCTGGGGATGACGCTCGCGGAACCGGGGCAGGCGCGCCAGGAGCCACTTGTTGGCGAACGAGGGCGACACGCTCACGGTGAGCTGGTGGCGCCGCTCGACCGCCAGCGCGCGCACGGCCTCGGCCAGGGAGTCGAACGAACGGCGCGCCACCTCGCCCAGCCCCTGCCCGGCGCGCGTCAACGTGAGCGAGCGGTGACCGCGCAGGAAGAGCGCCTCCTCCAGCTCCGCCTCGAGCGCCCGCACCTGGTGACTGATCGCGCCCGGGGTGACGTGCAGCTCGCGCGCGGCGAGGGTGAACGAGAGGTGCCGCGCGGCCGCCTCGAAGGCCTGCAGCGCGCCCAGCGAGGGCAGCCGGCGCTTCGCATGAGCAGAATTCATGCATGAGATTTTCTCATGCGAACGGTGAAAAAGCATCCGGTGACCCTGCCGGGCCCGGTTGCTAGAGGAGGGCCCATGCACACCCTCTACGACTCGTTGAACTCGGGGAACGGCTACAAGGGCCGCCTGGCCATGCACCTCTTGCGCATCCCGTTCCGCAGGGTGCAGATGGACCTGCGCGGGGGCGAGTCGCGGCGCGAGCCGTTCTTGAGCAAGAACCCGGAGGGGCGCATCCCCGTGCTCGAGCTCGGCGACGGGACCTGCCTCTTCGAGTCGAACGCCATCCTCCACTACCTGGCCGAGGGCACGCCGCTCCTGCCCGACGACCGCCTGCTGCGGGCCCAGGTGCTGCAGTGGATGTTCTGGGAGCAGTACAGCCACGAGCCGAACATCGCGACGGTGCGGCACTGGCTGCTCGATCTGCCGCCCGATCCGTCGCGCGACGCGCTGGAGCAGCAGAAGCGCAAGAACGGGGTGCGCGCGCTGGAGATCATGGATCGGCACCTGGGCCAGCACGGCTGGTTCGCGGGCGGGCGCTTCACCATCGCCGACATCGCGCTGTTCGCGTACACGCACGTGGCCGAGGAGGGGAGGTTCATGCTGGCGCCGCATGCGCACGTGCGCGAGTGGATCGGGCGGGTGCAGCAGCAGCCCGGGTTCGTGCCCATCACGCATGGCGAAGGGTACACGCCGCGTTAGACTCCGGGCGGTGCAGATCCGCCGCGTCCTCCAGAGCCGGTCGCTGAAGGTCTTCGACTTCCGCTGCAGCGCGGGGCCGTCCGACGCGCCCTTCACCGAGCGGCACAGCGGCTTCGCGTTGAGCTACGTGCGCCGCGGCAGCTTCAGCTACCGCACGCGCGGCGAGGCCCACGAGCTGGTCGCAGGGTCGTTCCTGCTCGGGCGTGGCGGTGACGAGTACGTCTGCTCGCATGAGCACCACGGCTTCGGGGACGAGTGCCTGTCGTTCCATTTCTCAGACGAGCTCGTCGACGGCCTGGGCGGTCCGCGTGCGATCTGGCGCAGGGGTTCGCTGCCGCCGCTCGCGGAGCTCATGGTGCTGGGCGAGCTCGGGCAGGCCGCCGCCGACGGCACGAGCGATCTCGGCGCCGACGAGGTGGGCCTGCGCATCGCCGCGCGGGTGGCCGAGGTGATGACGCAGCGGAAGGACGCGCCGCGGGCGCCGGGCGCGCGCGACCGGAAGCGGGCGGTGGAGGCGGCGCTGTGGATCGACGACCGCTCGCGCGAG
>JAFEBC010000592.1 GCA_018266095.1 Deltaproteobacteria bacterium | reverse complement strand
GCTTGTCGGGGGTGATCAAGCTCAGCATCGTCGCTTGCTGCTTCGCGGGTCCGCGCATGAACACACGAGATCATGCCGCTGCGCAGGATGGGATCGGGCGAGAGGCGGAGAAGTTCAACAGCCTGTTAGGGCGTGCCTGCTGAACGTGGATCGATGCCAACCTCCTTGCCCTCCAGTTTTGCCGACCAAGCATCGCAATCGGCTAGTAGGGACTAGGGACGCGAAGCTGAGGGAGTCCGTTGATATTCAAGAACTCAGATGGGCTTCCCTTCTTCTCGTCTCCGTCGCTCTTTATTCGACGAGTGGAAGTACACAAGAAGCATGCCTTTCGTGCTCTCGTAACGCCGACGTAGTGTAGATTGAGGTCCTGTTGCAAAGACGGGAATATGGGGTTGTCGAAGTCGTTGCCTGGTCCCGGTTGTTTCTTGGGGAGCAGCCACTCGTAGAGGTCCAGGTGAAATACGACATCAAATTCCAAACCCTTGGACTTGTGGAGTGACATGATTTGAACTTCGTCATCTGCGGCGGGGCGGAAAGCCCGCACAAGGTCGCCAATCTTGGATGCCTTGAGGAGCGCCAATGCCGCATCTTTTGCCGCGTTGGGGAGTAGCAACATCGCAATTTCCTCCATCCGCACCATGAGTTCTTCATCGGCGACAGTGCGGAGGGCTTTTATTTGTGCAAGAGCCGATCGAGACTCGCCAGTATTGAGCCCTCGGGCCGTTCGGTCAACGATGGCCTGCGCAGTCTGCTTCTGGTCATACCGATACGAGAGGAGTTGGGCAAACAACCCCGCCCACAGGCTAAAGTGCTCCTCGATCGGATGCGTTTGCACAAGCCGACGCTTGCGTTGCATCGCGCCATCAACCAATTGTCCACTAACGTTTCCAAACACCAAGATCCCGATATCGCTGGCCCTGGACACTTGATAGTCAGCCATTACACGGGAAAGGACTGACTCAATCCACTGCGCAATTGCGGCTGCGGTCCCAGCGCACGCTTTAAAAAACACGCGCGTATCTAACGCGGGCACTATCTCCCCCTGTGAAGCGATGATTCGAGTCGAATAGTTGACTAGCGAGGCATGGCATCGATGGTTTTGGGTGATTTGAAATGTCCGAAAATCAGAACGATGGGCCAACTCAAGAAGGAACTTGGGATCTTTGTGTGAAAAACCGAAGATGGCTTGATCTACATCACCAACGGCCACGGCAGTTAGCCCTATACTTTGCAATTCCAGAAACAGCGCGTGCTGCTCGTACCCTGAGTCCTGATACTCATCGATGAACACATGTGAGTATCGGGCCGACAGATAGCTGCGGCAAGCGTTGGAGTGCTTTAGCGTGAAGTACGCCAGCGCGCCAAGAGTCTCCAAGAAGACTCGACCGCCTAAGAACTGACTCTGGAAAGAAGTCACATGCGTGCTGATATATTCAGCACTGAAGTGGCCGTCTTGCAGATCGCCGAAACCTGCCGCCTCACTTGGAGGGAGGTCGCGCAGTCGCGAGATCGTTACTTCCGAAGCCGGCTTTCCCCAAAGATGCGCCAGAAACGGCAGTACAATTTCCTTGACACAAAACGAATCGACCGTGCCAAAAAAGCTGGCGCGTGCCTTCACGATGCCGCGCGTTGCTCTCTGGGCTAGCTCAGCGCTCGCCTTATTGGTGTATGAGATCGCTATGACGCCTCGATATTCTGGCATCTCGCCCAGAATGCCTTGGATCTTCTGCGCCAATACGAAGGTCTTCCCGCTGCCTGGCTTGGCAATCGCGACGAGGTTACCAGAGTAGTCGATTACTAGGCTTTGCTCCTGCGTTGGAATAGGTTCGCTCATAGCTGGGGCTTTGGTTGAGACGCGACCTTGCGTCTTTCGCTCGAGAAAAGCACTGCGTGATGGAGGGGAAGCGCAAGATTTCCTGCCCCAAGAGCCTTGAGCTGAGTCCCTTGCTGGGACAGGAACTCTGCCATACGAATCGCTTTTTTCTGCTGAAGGTAGTCTACAGCTTCAGACTCGGTAGCTTCCCCGGTGTAGGCCAGGAGCGCATCTTTGCACTCGGCTGCCAAGTCACGCTCAAGATCCATACGCGAGACATAGACGCCTCGGGGATTGAGGTCCTGGGACTGTTCCAGCCAAGAGGCATGAAGGATGTCGGGAGTCGGTGCGACACTATGCGGCGGGATCGTCTTGTTCAGCCCTGACAAGGAGAGGGCTCGGTTGAGACCGGCAAATTGCCAGGAGGGCGGGTTCGATTTGGGGACCTTCGAGACGTCGTTGTCCGTCCTGACCACCCACGGAATCTCAAGCGCCGTCAGGATTGCCACGTAGACGCCAAACGCAATTCCATCGACCGAAAGAATGCTGATATTGTGAAAGTCGAGGTCGATCGAGAGCTGAGCCGCAAGGGCGTGGTAGAAAAGAACTTCTGATGGACCTTCCACTAAGAGCACAGCATCTGCGAAAAACGCCTCTGCCGGAAGGATGCTCATGCGGTAGCCAAACCCCTGCGCAGCAGATGCTATTGACGCTGAGCAGCCGTTGGATGCTGCAACTGCTCCGCCGTGCTTCTCGAACAAGCGAACGATGCCGCCTGGAGAAAACGCTGAGGCTATCTGCGGCGAGTGCGTACTCACGAGTACTTGGCCATTCAGTTGACTTGTCAGGTAATGTGACAGTTTTCGCTGTTGATGGGGATGGAGATGGGCCTCTGGTTCTTCAATACAGTAGATCACTGCCTCGTGCTCTGAGTCGTGTTCTATTTCGCTTTTTGCTTTCCATAGGCCCACGAGAATCTGGTTGTTGCGGCCGTCGCCGCCAAGCCCGACACTACGGCCGGCAGAGCTAGCTCCGAGGCTGAGCCTCTCAACAAAGCTGGAAAAATTAAGCGCATTCGATTCGAGGCCTACAGCATAGTGTCCGTTGTGGTGCGAGAGAACCTCTAATTCCTTGTTGATGCTCGCTGTCGCACCACTCACATACTTGAGAGCGTTGATGCCGGTGTTCACTCCGCTAAGAGTCGCTTGGAGTGCAGTCTCGCTAGCTGCATCTGAAACCTCTTCACTTGGAGTCCTCTTTTCCTTCGCGCTCTTGAGCAGATAGCGCTTCTCGCGCTGGATGAATTGGGTGATATCTCGACGGCTCTCGACATACTTGAAGTGAATATGCTTCAGATATTGACGACCGTCTATTTCTTCACAAGCCGCGACACTGTGGCCTATAAACGTTTTGTAAGACAGACTGGCCCTGTTAGCGGTATATACAAGGCAGGATTCGCCGATATCGCTAACATGCCCCTTGAGTTTTGAGATGACGGCGTCCTGTGTGATTTCTGCTAGCCTGATCTCGATGCGGAGATCGGCCGCTTGACTCCCCGCTAGTGGAATGTGAAAATCAGACTCGCGGGGCTCGAGTTCTGATTCAGGCACCGTGCGGTCGAGCAACAAGCGGATCGCTTGAAGCAGATTGGTCTTGCCAACATCGTTTGAGCCAAGAACGAGCGTCTTCGCTGACAGGTTGATGAGGGCAGAATCAAAGTTCCGATAGCCGTCGATTCTTACGGACGCGATTCTCATGCCTTTGTAGTACACAGGTTCTAGCAGTTTGCCAAGTTGGTGCCTCCTCGGCCCGTGAACTAACTGCGAGCGCGATGCCGGTGCGGCAAGTTGGTACCGCAAGAAGTGCAACCGTCGCTACCTAACGCAGGGACTCTCTGGTTTGGGCCTCGGCCAGTGGCGCGCAGCCGAGAAGTCGGCCGACGTTAGTGCAAGATGGGGGCGGTGTCGTTGATCGAAGAAAACACAAGTGGCCAACCCTTCGCCGCGGTAGCCACCCCGACGACCCCACCTCAAGGCACTGCCCCACCGGAACCACCCCGTCAGCGTATTGGTCGTGATCGTCGACCCATTCATGCTCGTGCGCGACGAATCCGCGCAGTACCACCGCGCCCCATCCGGCACGCCGTGGATGGCGTTGAACATCTCCTCGTCACGCTGCCCCGCCGCGAGCTTTATCGAGCACCGAGCCCGGCCCGTTCGCGTAGCGCGCAAAGTGGGTCCGGTAGCGAACGTCCTGGCGCTGGCAGGCATACGTGCGGTCGGTCGGCGAGGATGGCTTCGTGCCCAAGCAGACCTCGAGCACGCACGACTCGTTCATCCTGAACCCGCCTCGCTTGCTGGGCGTGGCGCAGCCGACCTGCGCGAACTTCGACGCTTGCTCGTCTTGGTTGGTCAGCGCGGCGTGCATGGCGGCCGGGAAGCAGACTCGCCTTCGCCTCCCAGGCAGGCCTTGTCCATCAGCGGCTGGAGCTGCTCCGCGGTCTGGGTCTTCGAGTTGAGTCCGTCCGAGACGAGCGCGCCGCACGCGTCGCCGCCGCCCTTGTCGCAAGTCGCCGTCAGTAGCTGAATTCCGGCGTCGCGACGCGGCGGGCAGACGCCTACTGAAGCACTCAATAGATTCCCTTGAGTGTCGTTGGACATCCGCGCCGCGTGTGTCAGGATGTGGGTGTTCAAAAGTACACGCCTGCCAAAACGATCCTCCTACGAACGTCCCGCGTCTCGGAGAACCCCGTGATCTCACTGCCCGTGAGTGTGTCCTCGCGCTCGGCCCAAGGTCTCACCCGCCGCGTCGCCGCGCTCTCGACAGTGGCCGCGCTCTCCCTCGCCCCCGCCGCGCACGCGGGCTCTGATGATCGCCCCCGCACCATCACCGTGAACGCCCGCGAGGCCACCGCGAAGTGCCCGCTCGAGTGCGTCCTGCGCGCCACCGTCGCGCGCGCCAAGCCCGGCCAGACCGTCCCCGTCCCCGCCGGCCTCTACGCGCTCACCGCTCCCATCCTCGTCCCCGCGAACGTCACACTCCTCGGCGACACCACCGTCCGGGACGCCACCCACGACGGCCTCGGCGCGCCCACCACCTCGCGCGACCTCACCATCCTCGAGGGCGCCGGCATCCACGACACCTGGGCCGGCCCCGGCTTCGACGACCGCGCGCAGGGCCGCATCATCATCGCCAGCAAGCCCGGCATCGTCATCCGCGGGTTCACCTTCCAGAACTCGGACCCGAACCTGGTCAAGAACGCCATCTTCTCCGAGAGCGGACAGGTCGTGGTCGACGGGAACGCCATCGGCACCGCGAAAGGGAACAACTTCTGGCGCGGCCTCTGGTTCTTCAACGGCGCCGACGCCGAGGTCACCAACAACCTCGTGTCCACGCAGGTCTCGCTGCCGCTCGATCCCAACGACCCGTCGAGCGTGGGCGACGACGGCACCGCCGCGTTCTCGTTCGAGGCCTGCGTCAGCACCGACGGCGGACCGCAGCCCGGACCGTTCTCATCGCGCGTGCTCGTCAGCGGAAACACCACGCGCGGCAACACCCGCTACGGCGTGCGCCTCTTCGCCAGCGGCGACAACGCGCCCGGCACGGGCGGCTGCCACCTCACCGCGACCATCCTCGGCAACGACTTCACCGGCGGCGAGCCCTCGCCCGGCAACCCGCGCGGCACCGGCATCCAGCTCAGCGGCGGCGTCAGCTTCTTCGGCAGCGGCGCCACCGGGAACATGGTCAGCGCGCTCTTGATGCAGAACCACATCCGACATTGGGGCTTCGGTATCCTCGGGTGGGCCGCGATCCAGGGCTTCGATGACTTCTCGGGCGGCACGGGCGTGGTCGGCAACAAGCTCGACGTCACCACCGCCGCCAATCGCGTCTCCGATTGCAGCGACACCGCCATCGGCTTCACCGCGGCCATTTCCAGCCTCGGACCGGCGTCCGGCAACGAGACGCGCGTGCTCATGCTCGGCGACGAGATGGACCAAACGGGCGCCGCGTGGTTTGGCCTGCTCGGGCTCATTCCGCTGAATGGATTTGACGCCTCGGGCACGGGGAACCACATGCAGGCCACGCTGCTGGGGCTCGACCTCGATGGCACAGCGGTCAACGGCGCCACCACGGACCCGTTCGGCGTCCCCTGCTCGCAGTCGTATTCGTCAGCTTGCCACTCGACGGTGCTCGAGGCCGCGCCCGCGGGCGACACGGGTGGAAACACGGCAACTTGCCGCGGACCGCAGTGTCCGCCGCTCTTCGTGGCGCACCAGCGGCAGGTCGCCAACGCGGCAATGCCCTGGGGTCCTGGCGCTTCGTAGCTCGCGAGGGCCGCTAGGAAAGGATGTGTTTTTAGCCCCGCAAAATAGGAACGAGATCGTTCCGCGTAATCGAGACCCTCCTGGCGCCGCTGGGGCGCTGGTGGAGGCTATGCGACCATTGGTGTTCGTATCGGGACTATCCGGAACGGCTGCGAGTGGGGAGGATGGAAGAGCTACCCGGCGCTTGAAGGTTCCGGGCAAACGGCTCTTACTTCTTTGGGAAAAGCGCCGCGAGTGCTGAAATATCCCCGACCGTCTTCTCGCACTCCAAACGAAGGGCCTTCTCCTTGGGGGGCTTTACGCTGACCTCGGCGAACGGCCTCGCCTCGATGAAGTTACCTTGCCCATCGGGCCCACCACCCTGGCTCCCTTGCGACAACGTGTACAGAAAGCCCTTGCGACTGAAGGAAAGGTCAGCAGATTCATTCCCGTGATTTCCAGAGCCCTCCTCAAATTCAAAGGCAGTTGCCGCTGTGGTAGTGGTGTCAGGATATTCCAGCTCGATTGTCCCAACCTTGCCGAACCGATAGGTCAGGGACGCACCGACTGGTCGGGTTGTTAGGCACAGCGCAACCATCTTCCCCGAACCCTTCACTGTGCAGCCGAACGCGGTCGTTTCAGAGGCATTGCACAGGGGTGATTGAACAGCACCTCGTGGTTGCAGCGGGACAGTCGGACTAGCAGAAGGAGATGACGCGGCCGCCTTCGGAGGGCCACCAATCGGATCGATAGTCAGGTGAATGGCAACCACCATCGTATTCATGAGGTTCTCAGTGTTCGCCACCGCAAGGGTGTAGCGGCCCTCCGGCAAGGGCTCGGAGTGAGTCATCGCCTTCGTCTTGAGCCCTTGGAAGCCGACGATATGATCAAAGTGCTTGTGAGCCTTGACCTTCTCCCATTCAGAGACGTCACCGCGAATCAGGTATACGGTGAACCCTTTGTCGGTGTGCTTCCGACCGTCAATCGATAGACTGACGTTCGCACTTTGTCCCAGGACAAAGCTCCTGAGTTGGACCTGACCGGAAGGAATGGCCAACTCCTCCTCAACAATCGGCTGAGGCGCAGCCATCGACGAATAAGCGACCAACAAGAAACCCACCGCAATCATCCGCGACATGCATCCCCCGTTGTTTGAGCAGCTAGTAGCTGAGCCCCGTGCGCAACTCGCCCCCGCGCGGGTCGTTGATACTAGCAGGAGGGCGCGTCGCGAGGGCAACCGGGAGGGAGGACGCCGTTTCCCATTGTCCGCTTCGCCTCCACCCCTTATCCTGCCCGGTCCCCTCTTCTGCAGCCGGCCGAGCCGGCAGGACCGTCATGGAGCCCGAGTACATCCTCGTCAAGGGAGCCCGCGAGCACAACCTCAAGGGCGTCACGCTCGAGATCCCCAAGAAGAAACTCGTTGTGTTCACAGGGGTTTCCGGCAGCGGCAAGTCGTCGCTCGCCTTCGACACGCTCTACGCCGAGGGCCAGCGGCGGTACGTGGAGAGCCTCTCCGCGTACGCGCGCCAGTTCCTCGGGCAGATGGAGAAGCCGCACTACGACGTGATCCGCGGCCTCTCGCCGACGATCTCCATCGAGCAGAAGGCGGCCTCGAACAACCCACGCTCGACCGTGGGCACCATCACCGAGATCCACGACTACCTGCGCGTGCTCTTCGCGGCCGTCGGCAAGCAGCACTGTCACCTCTGCGGGCGCACGGTCGGGAAGCAGAGCGCGCAGCAGATCGCGCAGGAGCTGTCGCGGCTTCCGGACGGGACCAAGCTGACGGTCCTGGCGCCGCTGGTCGAGAACCGCAAGGGCGAGCACCGCGAGGTCTTCGAGGATGCCCGCAAGCGGGGCTTCGCGCGTGTCCGCGTCAACGGCACCGTGCGCGCGCTCGACGAGGACTTCGACCTCGACAAGAAGAAGAAGCACGACATCCAGATCGTGGTCGATCGCCTGGTGATCAAGACGGGCGAGATGGACCGCCGGCTGATGGACTCGGTGGAGACGGCGCTCAAGGAGGGCAAGGGCATCCTGCACGCGCTCACGGCGCTGCCCAAGGGCTCGAAGGGCGGCGAGGAGACGCACACGATCTACAGCGAGAACCTGGCCTGTCCGGTCGACGGCATCGGGTTTCCGGAGCTGCAGCCGTCGAGCTTCTCGTTCAACAACCCGCTCGGCATGTGCCCGGAGTGCAACGGCCTGGGCGCGCGGCCGGAGATGGATCCGGAGCTCATCGTTCCGGACCAGACCAAGACGGTGCGCGGCGGCGCCATCGAGCCGTGGACGCATGCGCTCGAGCGCGGCGGCGGCTGGACGTTCCGCATGATCGAGAGCCTGGCGCAGTCGTTCAAGGTGCCGCTCGACAAGCCGTGGAAGGACCTGCCGGCCGACCTGAAGAAGCTGCTCCTGTACGGCTCGGGCGACGAGACCATGCAGATCAAGTGGTCCGAGGGCGGGCGCTCGGGCACGTACAAGACGAGCTTCGAGGGCGTGATCCCGACGCTCATGCGGCGCTTCAAGGAGACGACGTCGGAGAGCATGCGCAAGCACTACCTGCGCTACTTCTCGGACAAGGCGTGCTCGGCGTGCAGCGGCGAGCGCCTGCGGCCCGAGAGCCGCGCGGTGAAGGTGCACGAGAAGTCGATCGTGGACGTGTCGCGGATGACCATCGACAACGCGACGAAGTTCATCGGCACCCTGCCGCTCAAGGGCAACGACGCGACGGTGGCGACGGAGCTCTTGAAGGAGATCGGCAACCGGCTGCGCTTCCTGCTCGACGTCGGCCTCGGGTATCTGACGCTCGATCGGCCCGGTCCCACGCTGTCGGGCGGCGAGTCGCAGCGCATCCGGCTCGCCTCGCAGATGGGCTCGGAGCTGACGGGCGTCATCTACATCTTGGACGAGCCGTCGATCGGCCTGCACCAGCGCGACAACGCGCGTCTCTTGGCGACGCTGCAGCGACTGCGCGATCTCGGCAACAGCGTGATCGTGGTCGAGCACGACGAAGAGACGATGGAAGAGGCCGACTGGCTCGTCGACTTCGGGCCGGGCGCGGGACGGCTCGGCGGCGAGATCGTGGCCGAGGGCACGCCGCGCGAGGTGATGAAGAACGAGCGGTCGCTCACGGGCGCGTATCTCTCGGGACGCAAGCGCATCGAGCTTCCGGCCAAGCGGCGCCGCGGCAACGGCCTGCGGCTGTTCCTGCGCGGGGCCTCCGCGAACAACCTGAAGGACGTCGACGTCGAGATCCCGCTCGGCACCTTCACCTGCGTCACCGGCGTCTCGGGCGCGGGCAAGTCCACGCTCGTCAACCGCGTGCTCTTCCCTGCCCTCGCGCGCGCCATCTACGGCACCCGCGAGGCGCCCGGCGCGTACCGGGCCATCGGCGGCATCGAGCACCTCGACAAGGTCATCGACATCGACCAGAAGCCCATCGGCCGCACGCCGCGCAGCAACCCCGCGACGTACACCAAGGTCTTCGACAGCATCCGCGACGTGTTCGCCCGCAGCCCCGAGGCGCGCGCGTACGGCTACGAGCCGGGCCGCTTCAGCTTCAACGTCAAGGGCGGCCGCTGCGAGGCGTGCGAAGGCGACGGCATGAAGGTCGTGGAGATGCACTTCCTCGCCGACGTGTACGTGCCCTGCGAGGTCTGCCACGGCAAGCGCTTCAACGACGCGACGCTGCGCGTGACCTACAAGGGCCTGAACATCGCGCAGGTGCTGGACCTCTCGGTGCGCGAGGCGATGGAGCTCTTCGCGGTGCACAAGGAGATCGTGCGCATCCTGCAGACGCTCGACGACGTCGGCCTCGGCTACGTGAAGCTCGGGCAGCCTTCGCCCACGCTCTCGGGCGGCGAGGCGCAGCGCATCAAGCTCTCGCGCGAATTGGCGCGCACCGACACGGGCCGCACGCTCTACGTGCTCGACGAGCCGACGACGGGCCTGCACTTCGAGGACATCCGGCGCTTGCTGGTCGTGCTCGAGC
>JAFEBC010000591.1 GCA_018266095.1 Deltaproteobacteria bacterium | reverse complement strand
CGCGCGGCTACGCCGATCATCTTGCTGTTGAGCCCCTGCCCCATCTCCGTGCCGCCGTGATTCACCTGCACGCTGCCGTCGCGATAGACGTGCACCAGCGCGCCCGCCTGGTTCAGGAACGACGCCGTGAACGAGATGCCGAACTTCACCGGCGTGATCGCGAGCCCGCGCTTGCACCACTGGCTCCCGGCGTTGAACTTCTCCAACTCCGCGCGCCGCCCCGCGAGGTCCGCGCTCTGCGACAGCTCGCGCCAGATGCGCTCGATGCGGTTGTCGCCCAGGTCCTGCCCGTAGTGCGTCGTGTTCGTCTCGGCGCTCGCGCGCTTGTACAGGTTGCGCTCGCGCACCACCTCGGGCGCGAGGCCCAGCGCGCGCGCCACGCGATCCAGCACCTCCTCGATCACCAGCATCCCTTGCGGCCCGCCGAAGCCCCGGAACGCCGTGTGCGAGCACACGTTGGTCTTGCACACGCGCCCCGCGAGCCGCATCGCCGGCACGTAGTACGCGTTGTCGAGGTGGAACAACGCGCGGTCGAGGATGGACTCGGACAGGTCCAGCGCGTACCCACCGTCCGAGACGATGAACACCTTCAGCGCCTTGAGCGCCCCCGCGTCGTCGAAGCCCGCTTCGTAGCGCGCGAAGAATGGATGGCGCTTGCCAGTGACGGTCATGTCCACGTCGCGATCGAGCTGCATGCGCGCGGGCCGCCCGTTGCGCACCGCCGCCAGCGCCACCAGCGCCGCGAAGCCGTTCCCTTGCGTCTCCTTGCCGCCGAAGCCGCCGCCCATGCGCGGCGACTGCACGACCACCTTGTGCCGCGGGAGGTGCAGCACCTGCGACACCACAGCCTGGATCTCGGACGGGTGCTGCGTGGACGACACCACGAACACGTCGCCGTCGTCGCCGCGCTCGGCCCACGCCGACTGGCTCTCCAGATAGAAGTGCTCCTGCCCGCCGATGTGCAGCTCGCCCTCGAGCTTGTGCGGGCTCGTCTGCAGCGCTGCGTCCACGTCGCCGCGCGCGATCACGTGCGGATTCGTGTGGAAGCTCTCGGCCTCCAGCGCCGCCGGGATGCCGATGATGGCGGGCAGCGGCGTGTACTCGACGATCACCTTCGCGGCCGCGGCGCGCGCCTCGGCGAGCGTCTGCGCGACCACGACCGCGACCATGTGCCCCGCGTAGAGCACTTCCTTGTGCGCGAGCAGCGGCTCGTCCTTGCGGATGGCGCCGATGTCGTTCTCGCCCGGGATCTCCGCGGCCGTGAGCACGTCGATGACGCCCGGCATCGCCCGCGCCGCCTCGACGTCGAGCCGCGTGATCGCCGCGTGCGCGTGCGGCGACAGCACCGGCCACAGCTCCAGCATGCCCCCGCGCTGGCTCGCCTGGTCGTCCACGTAGAGCGCGCCGCCCGTCACGTGCCCCCACGCGCTGTCGTGCCGCAACGCGCGCGAGGGCTGATCGTCCGCGAGCGTCTCCGCGTGCTGCACGAAGTCGAGCGCGCCGTCCTGCGGCGGACTCTCCTCGCCGAGCAGGAACTTCCGCAAGAGCGACTCGATGAGCCCGCGCCGCATCGGCGCCCCGCCGCGCACGTCGTCGATGGGCGTGAACTCGCCTCGGATGACGGCTTCGGCCTGCGCGATCGTCTCCTCGTCGAGCTTGCGTCCGAGGAGGAAGTTCTCCGTGGCCTTCGCGCGCACCGGAGTGGCCGCCACGCCGCCGAAGCCGAGCCGCGCCTTGGTCACGCGCCCGGCGCCATCGAGCTCGACCAGCATGCCCGCGGCCACGATGGAGATGTCAAGCTCGCGCCGCTTGCTCACCTTGAAGCTGGTCGCGCGCACCGTCGCGTGCGCCTGCGTCCCGGTGCCCGCAGGCTCAACATCCCCGAGCGGCACCACGATCTGCGCCACGATCTCGTCCGCGGCCAGCACTGTCTTGCGATACGCGGTGAAGAACTCCGAGAGCGCCACCCGCCGCTCGCCGCGCACCGAGCGCAGCACGAGCTCGGCATCGAGCGACAACAGCACCGGCGCGAGGTCGCCGATGGGCGACGCCGTGACCAGATTGCCCGCCACCGTGGCGCGGTTGCGGATGGCCCGCGCCGCGAACACGGTGATCATCTTGCTCAAGCCATGCAGCCGCCCGCGCGCAGGCTGCCCCGCCGTCTCGCCCGCGATGACCTCCTCGAGCTGCGTCAGCGTCGCCGCGCCGCCGATCAGAAGCTGGCCACTCGCGATCGCCACGCGCCGCAGCTCGGGCACGCCCTCGGTCGAGATCAGATTCGGCAGCGCACGCAGCTTCTTGTTGCGCTCGACGCCCAGCTCCGTCGCCCCGCCAAGCAGCACCGCGCCCGGATCCGCCGCGCGCAGCGCACACAATTCCTCGATCGTCACCGGCCGCCGGAAGCGAGCGCCGCTCACCTCGTAGTCGAGCGCGCCCAAGGGCTTCTGCGCGCCGCCCAGCCGCACCAGCAGCGGATCGCCCGCCACCTCGCCCTGCCGCCGGCAGTCGCGCGCCTGCATCATCGCCTCGCGGATCGGCCGGTAGCCCGTGCAACGGCACAGATTCCCCGCGAGCTGATCCGCCAGCGCCACCCTGCGGCGCGCGCACGAATCCTCGCTCGCGCCGTCGTCGATGTCGTGCCGGTAGTACCCCTCGACCATCGCCGCGATGAACCCCGGCGTGCAGTACCCGCACTGCGACCCGCCGCGCTCCACCATCGCCGACTGCACCGGATGCGGCGCCTCGCGCGTGCCCACTCCCTCGACGCTGACCACCTCGCGCCCCACAACCGAGCCCACGAAGGCGATGCACGAATTCACCGCGCGGTACGTCGGCTTCCCGTGCGCGTCCGGCTCGACCACCGCCACCGTGCACGCGCCGCAATCGCCCTCGGCGCAGCCTTCCTTGCTGCCGGTCAGGCCCGCGCCGCGCAGGTACGTAAGGAGCGTCGTGGTCGGCGCGACATCGCCCACCACGCACGTCTTGCCGTTGAGCGTGAACGAAGGCTCGAGGCTCGTCTTGGGTGCCATCTGCATGCCATCCGAAAAGACCACGGACGACAGAGTGAGACAAGCGATTGCTGGAGCGGAAAACGGCGCCGCGCCAGCCCTAGAACGACGCCTTCGCCGCCTCGAAGTAGAACCCGAGCGACAGCGAATCCTTCGCGGTGGGCGTGGCCTGCGGCGCGTAGGCGCCCGACGAATCGAAGATCTGCACGTCCGGCTGCAGCTCGTTGGCGACCACCGAGTTCTGCGCCACCTCGCACCCCGTGATGGTGCCGTCGTTCGCAGTCGCCGCCACGCCGTTGTCGCTGCACCCGCCCACGTCGAAGGCCGCCTCGATGCCCGCCGCCGTGGTCGAGGTCGGCGCTGCCGCGACCTGCGCCGTCAGCAGCCCTGCGACGGCCGGATAGAACTGCGCCTTGAACTCATCGGCCTTCACCGACCCGTGCAGCTCGCCACAGTACGCCGGCGCAGGCGAGCCTCCGCAGGTCTTCTGGAACTTCATGTGCAGCCCGTTGACCTTGAACGTCAGCGTCGCGCCCGAGAACGGCATCCGCAGCGTGGCCGAGACCGGCTTCTTGGTCGTCACCGGATCGTTCGCCTCGAACACGCCCGCGCTCAGCACGCCGCCCACCGTCCCGCCGTGGATCGAGCTGTCCACCGTGAACGTCCCCGTCCCCGAGAGGTCCGGGCTCGACTGCTTGGCCGCCGACTCGATGGTCATCGCCACCGTCGCGTCGTCCGTGAGCGTGCTGTCGTCGCTCTTCACGTCGAGAAGGAGCAGCGCGTTCCCGTTCGTGATCTGCGCGTTGATGCCGCCCGTGCCGTTGGCGAAGTTGCCGATCGACGACAAGAGCGCGCCCATCTGGTTGTCGAGCTTCCCGTCGCCGTTCAGGTCGATGCTGTAGCCCGTGCCAAACGCCGGCGGCTGCAGGCTGGTGATGACCATCTTGGTGTCCGCGCCCGTCGTCACCGTCGCCGGATCGACCTCGGTGGGCCCGCTGGTCTGGTCCGAGCCCCCGCACGCAAAGGCCGACGCCAAGAGGAGAGACGAGAGCAGCGCCGGCAGCCGGATCTGGGTGTGCATGGGTCCCTTTCGCTCAGGACAAGAGCGGCGACGATAGCCCATCGGCCACGGAGGGGATGAGACGACGGTCGTATGTACGTTCGATCGCACGTTTGCGGCCCAGGCGTTGCCCACCCGACACTGCGCGCTCACTCCTCCCGCGGATACGGAAAGAAGAGCTCGTTCCCGTCCGGGTCGGCCACCACCATCGTGCGGTATCCCCAGCGCTCCTCACGCACGGCGACGCCCTTGCCTTCGAGTTCCCGTCGCGCGGCCTCGAGCATTTCGCGGTCGAGCGAGACGAAGATGCGCCCCGGCCCGGCCTTCATCGAGTCCTGGCAGGACAGAATCAGCTCGCACCCGGCGCGATCGACCTGCGCCACCTCGGTGCGGCCGGCGTCGTCGTAGCGCCAGGCCACGGTGAAGCCGAGCGCGCCCGTGTAGTGCGCGAGCGCGCGGTCCATGTCGGCGACGTAGAGGATGGGGCGGGTGTACCAGCGAGAACTCACGAACATCTCCGTCGCTGACTTTATCCCGGCTCAATCGCTGTTTTCCTGGTGAGCTCGCCTTGCTGCTCACCGCTATCAAACGCCAGGACCGCGCTCTGTTCCATCGGAAGGCCAGGTCGAACATGCCGTGGAGTGTTCAACGGGCGAGAGCACCCCCAGGCCGACCCATGGGCCACGGGCCCACCTGAAGCTCAATGCGGCTGCCCTCCGTCTCCTGACGAATCAACGGATCGTGCGTCCATGGTCCTTCGAACGAATCCGCCGCCCCCAAATCCAACTGAATACAGAACCCCAGCTCCCTCTCGCTCAGCTTCTGAGATGGTCTTGAGTGCGTTCAAGTCTAGGTCATCTGGAATCATGAGAAGGTATACCCAAACAATTGAAGTCGCGGCACGCTCGGCAAAGCTCTGCGACACCGAGAGGCCCAGCTTTTGCTGAACCGGACGCACTTCAAACTTCCCGCTCCACTCGATCGTCGGGTCATGTTTCTCGTCAACCGTGGCATTGACTACTCTTGTCGCTAGGACCAGTCTGCACGAATCCTTCGCAGGTCCGATGTCGACGCCGTTGACTATCGCAAAAACTACGTTTCCTTCTTCACGCCCCCAGGCCGCGACCCAGCCGCCTTCTGGAGGGCTGAGCTTGCGTCGGAAATGAACCTTACCCCTCCCGTGTGCGCAATTGACCGAAAACGCCGGGACGTTATCGTGGCGACCTGGGACCGCCTCGTCTGTTGGAATGACCCGACGTTTGGTTTGCCCCCCCCTGCTCGCTGCACCAGAGCGGCTGGGCGCGCAGGGATGCTCACCACAGCGCATGACGTCGACGTAGCAATCCGCGTACTGCCTCCTCATACGACGGTCATCTTCATCCGGTCGTGTTGCAGCTGCCTCAACGAGTTCGAGCATCTTAAGGCGCGTCTCTGGCGGGTATCCACTCGAAGTCAAGCAGCCCTCGAGTCGAAGCGTGGCCTTCGGATCAATCTTT
>JAFEBC010000590.1 GCA_018266095.1 Deltaproteobacteria bacterium | reverse complement strand
GTCGAACCCGGTGACGAGCGTGGCCGTCGCCATCGTCCTCGGCGCGGGGATGCTGGCGCTGCTCGCGTACGTCGCGCTGCGCACGCCGTGGACCACGCAGCCGCAGGCCGCGCTGCCGCTCAGCACCGCGCCCGCGATCGGCACCGCCCTGCTCGACGAGTGGGTGCTGCCGTTCGAGATCGTGTCGCTGGTGATGCTCGCCGCGCTCCTCGGCGCCGCCGCGCTCGCGCGCAAGGAGCTCAAGGAATGATCGCGACGCTCCCGCACTTCCTGCTCGTGGGCGCGGGCCTGTTCGCGCTCGGGCTCGTCACCGTGCTCACGCGCCGCAACGCGGTGGGGCTGCTCATGGGCATCGAGCTCCTCCTCAACGCGGCCAACGTGAACCTGGTGGCGTTCAACCGCTTCTCCGCGCCCGGGCGCCTCGACGGGCAAGTGTTCGCGCTCTTCGTGATCGTGCTCGCAGCCTGCGAGACCTGCGTGGGTCTCGCCATCGTGCTGGCCGTGCACAAGACCATCCGCTCCATCGACACGGAGGACGCGCGCACCTTGCGCGGCTGACATGGCCCTCGCGTTCGACATCGCGCCCGTGCGCCCCGTGGCCGATGTGCTCCTGCGTTGGCTGCTCGTGCCCACGCTCGCCGGCGCCGCGCTGAACGCCCTCGCGGGCAAGCGGCTGCAGACCCGCCTCGGAGCGCGCGCGATCCACGCCATCGCGCTCGCGGCGGTCGTCGCTTCATGTGTGCTGGCGGAGCTCGCCTTCGCGCACCTCATCGCGCTCGAGCCCGCGCACCGCTTCCTGCGCGACGACGTGTTCACCATGTGGACCGCGGGCACGCTGCGCGTCGACTTCGCCCTCGCGCTCGATCCGCTCTCGGCCACGCTGCTGCTCGTGATCACGCACGTGGGCGCGCTCATCCACCTCTACGCGACCGCGTACATGAGCGAGGACCCGGCGCAGTGGCGCTTCTTCGCCTGGCTCAACCTGTTCGTGAGCGCGATGCTCTTGCTCGTGCTCGGCGCCAACGGCCCGCTGCTCTTCCTCGGCTGGGAGGGCGTGGGCCTCTGCTCCTGGGCGCTCATCGGCTTCTGGCACCAGGAGCTCGCCAACGCGGCCGCTGCGACCAAGGCCTTCATCGTCAACCGCATCGGCGATCTCGGGCTCATGCTCGGCCTCGCGCTGTCCTTCTCGACGATCTCGCCCACGTTCGATCTCTTGGAGCTGCGCAACCTCCTGCTCGATCCGCACACCGGCCTCAGCTTCCGCCTGGCCCACACCACCTTCGCGGGCCTGCCGGTGCTGCCGCTGCTCGCGTTCCTCCTGCTGCTCGGCGCCATCGGCAAGAGCGCGCAGGTGCCGCTGTTCATCTGGCTGCCCGACGCGATGGCCGGCCCGACGCCGGTGTCGGCGCTCATCCACGCGGCCACCATGGTGACCGCGGGCGTGTACCTCCTCGCGCGCTTCCACTTCGTGTTCCTGGCGAGCCCCGCGGCGATGACGGCCATCGCAGTCATCGGCGTGCTCACCTCGCTGCTCGGCGCCGCCGCCGCGCTGGTGCAGACGGACTTGAAGCGGGTCCTCGCCTACAGCACCGTGTCGCAGCTCGGCGTGATGTTCGCGGGCGTCGGCACAGGCGCGATGAGCGCGGGCATCCAGCACCTGGTCACGCATGCGCTGTTCAAGGCCTGCCTCTTCCTCGCGGCGGGCAGCGTGCTGCACGCGGTCCATCACCAGCAGGATCTGCGCAAGCTCGGCGGTCTGGGGCGCTACCTGCCGATGACACGACTGGCCGCGCTCATGGCAACTCTTGCCATCGCGGGTTTGCCCGTCGCCTCGGGCTTCTACTCGAAGGAGGCCATCGCCACGCGCATGTTCGCGAGCGAGGCGTTCGTGCTGCCGTGGCTCGGCCCGGCGCTGTGCATGCTGCTCGCGCTCTCGGGCTTGGGCACGAGCTTCTACATGTTCCGCTGGTACTTCCTGACGTTCGCGGGCTCGCCGCGCAGCACGCACGTGGAGCCGCCGCACGAGTCGCCGCGCGCGATGACGGTGGTCCTGCTCGTGCTCGCGGCCGGATCGATCGCGGGGGGCCTCGTCCTCTGCTCGCCGGAATCGTGGACACGTCATGCATCTGTGCTGGAGGCCTTTCTCGCGCCGGCCATCCCGGTCCACGCGGCAGCGCGCGAGCTGACCGCGGCGCTGGAGCTCTCGCTGCAGGTGCTCGCCGTCGCGCTCTCGATCGCCGGCCTCCTCGCGGCACGCGCGCTCTACGGCGCCGGTGACCTCACGCGCGCCGACGCTCTCCGCGCACGCTTTGCGCGCACCAGCGCCCTGCTCTCCTCCGCCTTCGGGATCGACGCGGCCTCGCAGCGCCTCCTCGTGCGCCCGCTGCTCGCGTCCACCCGCGCGCTTTCGTGGATCGACACGCACCTCATCGACGGCCTCGTGCGCGGCCTCGCCTTGCTCGTGCGCGGCGTCGCCATCGTCGATGACGCGTTCGATCGCGTGGTCGTCGATGGCGCGGTGAACGCGATCGGCCGCGCTCTCCTGGCCGCTGGCCGCGTCGTGCGCCAGACGCAGCCCGGCCGCCTCCAGACCTATCTCGCCGGTGTCGCCGCCGGCGCGCTCGCGCTCGTCGTCCTCCAGTTCGTGCTTCGCTGACCAGAGATCCCAAGTGACCCCGAACTCCAGCACGCTGCTCCTGTGGATCACGTTCCTGCCGCTCGCGGGCGCGCTCGCGGTGCTCGCCGCTGTCACCCTGCGCGGCGCCGGCGTGCTCACCTCGGCGCTGACCGATCGCCTCTCCCGCCTCACCGCCCTCGTCACCAGCGGCGCCGTGCTCGCGCTCTGCGCTCCGCTCCTGCGCGCGTTCGATCCCGCCGACCCCAAGATCCAGCTCGCCTTCCGCGCGCGCTGGATCCCGGCGTGGAACATCCAGCTCTTCCTCGGGGTGGACGGCCTGTCGATCTGGCTCATCGTCCTCTCCGCCTTCATCTCCTTCATCGCCACGCTCGCGTCGTTGCCGTGGCTGCAGGGCAAGCTGGCCCTGGGCGCGCATCACTTCACGCAGGAGAAGGTCCCC
>JAFEBC010000058.1 GCA_018266095.1 Deltaproteobacteria bacterium | reverse complement strand
CGCGACCTCGTCGCCGAGATCGCCCGCCGGCCGCCCGCGCAATCTCCCGACCACATCGTCCTCGACGGCTCCGTGGGCGGCACCGGCGCCGCACCCGCTGCGCTCGCCGGCAACATGGGCACGCCCATCCGCGAGTCGCTCCCCTGGTTCGACAACTTGCTCCGCGAACACCAGGTCCGCGATCGCCTGCGCCTCATCGCCGCCGGCCGCTTCGCCACCGCCGCAGAGGTCGCGTTCGGCCTCGCGCTCGGCGCCGACACCATCAACATCGCGCGCGGCTTCCTCCTCTCGATGGGCTGCATCCAGGCCATGCAGTGCCACACCAACCGCTGCCCGACCGGCATCACCACCCACTCGAAGTGGCTCCAGGCCGGCCTCGACCCCGCCGACAAGGGCGTGCGCGTGGCGAACTACGCGAAGGCGATCCGCAAGGAATTGATGATCATCACGCGCTCCTTGGGCCTCAAGTCCCCGAGCGAGATCAACCGCACGCACGTGTGCCTGACGACGCCGGACGGGAAGTCGATCTCGCTCGCGGACCTGTGGCCGTATCCACCTGGGACTGCGCCGCAAGGACCCAGCCGTACCAAGAGCGGCCCCGGGGCGCAGGGAGAGATTGCGCCGACTTGAGCGCGCGGCAGCACCCAACATTGGTCGAAGTTCCCAGCACCTCGCGGAGGCGAGGTGCCGGTCGTGCCGCAGGCCTCCAGGAGGCGCAACTCTCCCTGCGTCCCGGGGCCGCGGAGCCTAGTCAAACCACCCGCGCCGCTTGAACCACCACAAGAGCCCGCCCGCCGTCCCCGCCATCAGGCCCCACGCGTACAGATAGCCGTAGCGCCACTTCAGCTCCGGGATCCCCTCGAAGTTCATCCCGTACACGCCCGCGATGAACGTCACCGGCAGCATCAGCGTCGAGATGAGCGTCAGCACCTTCATGATCTCGTTCATGCGCAGCGACGCCGTCGACATCCACGCCTCCGACACGTTCGCCAGCATGTCGCGGTCGTCCTCGAGCAGGTCGGCCACGCGCGCGTAGTGGTCGTACACGTCGCGGAAGAACGGCAGCGCGTCCTTGGGGATCCGCTCCGCGTCGCCGCGCGCCAGCTTGAGCAGCACCTCGCGCTGGTGCACCGCGCTCCGCCGCAGCCGGTGCAGGACGCGCCGCAGGTCGAGCACACGCCGCAGCGTGCTCCGCGGCGGCCGCGGCTTGAGCGCGTCCTCCTCCAGCCCCTCGATGGCCCGGTCGAACGCGTCGAGCAGCGGCAGGTGCAGGTCCACCAGCCGGTCGAGCACTGCGTGCAGCATCACGTGCGGGCCCTTGGCCAGCGCCTCCGGGTGCCGCACGAGCTCGTCCTGGACCTCCCGCACCAGCGGGAGGGGAGGGTGGTGCGTGAGCAGCCAGTTGTCGCCGAGCACGCAGTCGAGCTCCACCTGCGGCACATCGCTCTGCGTCCGGATGCGCGCCGCGTCGCCCGACGCGCCCGGCTGCTCGGCCACGCGGGCGCCGTGCACCAGCGCGAGCAGATAGTGCGGAAATTGCTCGAGCTTCGGGGCCTCCCGCGCCGTCCAGAGGTCCTCCTGCGTCAGCGGATGCAGCTTCAGGTCCTGGTCCAGGAACCGTTCGAGCTCCGACGTTCGCTCGTCCAGGTCGATCCAGACCAGCACGCCCGGCCTCCCCAGCGCCGCTCGCGCGTCGTTCAAGTCAGCCTGCGGCCTCGCTTTTTGCCCGTCGAAGATCAGGATCCGCGTGCCCATGTCGCGGAACGTTACCACTCCTGCCACGCGATCCCGCGGTGCCGGAGGCCGTGACTTTCCTGCCTTGACGTTTCTTCACACGCGCGCTGTAGTGTGTCCGACCATTGCAGGATGTTTTCGCAAACCTGCGTCGCCGCAAGAGAAACAATCACCTTCGATCCGCACCACACGCCCCGCGAGAAACCCCGCGCGGATCTTGAACCAGCGGACTCCCGAGCCAATGGACTTCTCCCCTCGTCGCCGCCCCTCTCTCGGAACTCTGCTCTCCACCAAGCGCTCGAAGGCCGTGCTGGGCCTCCTCGCGCTGGCGATCATCGGCGTCGTCGGGGCCGCGGTCGCGCAGGAGAACGGCGGCATCCCGCCCGGTGATCCGAACGCCGCGGGCATGAGCGCGCCGCCCGCGGGCGATGAGCCGACCAAGCCGCAGCAGCTCCTCGCGGACTCGTGGTCGTTCTCGGTGCGCTCGCCGTACGCGGACCTGCCGCGCTCGATCAAGTTCGTGCAGAAGCTCGGCACCTCGCTCGTCCTCGGCCTCGACTACTCGGAGGAGGCGGCCAACAGCGAGATCGGCGGCAACACCACCGCGCTCGAGTCCAAGTTCTACTTCGGCAAGCGCACGCCCTCGAGCCGCAAGCGCCTGCTCTTCGGCCTCGCCGCCTCGCCCTCGGGCGGCTACGACATCTACGTCGCCGGCGTCGAGATCACCGCGGCCGGCCGCCGGGCGAACGGCGACCTGAACGCGCTCAAGGACTCGCTCGCGCAGATGGTCGACTCCGAGAAGGCCAGCGTGCGCACCAGCGCGATGGACTCGCTCGGCCAGGAGGTCTTCCAGCTCAGCCACACCACGGCCGACCGCGTGATCGCCAACCTCAAGACGCTCGGCTACAGCACCATCGAGTACGAGGGGCTGAACGCCGAGAACATCAACGACAAGATCTACAAGCCGGTGGAGAACGGCGACCGCTCGCGCCTCCCCCTCGTGGTCAAGCTGGTCGACTCGGCCAAGACCTCGCTGCTCGACGCGGCCCCGGTGGGCGCGAACGGAGGAGGCGGCGGCTTCGGCGGTGGAGGCTTCGGCGGCGGCGGGTTCGGAGGCGGCGGCGGCTTCGGCGGCGGCCAGGACTCAAGCAACGGCGCGACCAACCTGGGCGGCACCTACCTGCACCAGGCCACGGCCGGCGACCCGCAGCAGCGCATCCTCATCGTCTACGACCAGCGCGCGCCGGAGGCGATGGAGCGCCTCATCAACCTCATCCACGACAAGCTCGACGTGCCCGCGCGCCAGGTGGTCATCGACGCGCAGGTCATCGAGGTCAACGGCGGCTACACCACGAACCTCGGCATCGAGTGGTTCGGCGCCACTGGCAAGCTCTCGGGCGGCCTCGCACAGGAGACCGGCGCGGACACCTTCAACATCGGCTACGGCTCGGCGCTGTCCGACGTCGTGAACCAGTTCACCGTGCGCATCAAGGCGATGGAGTCGTCGGGCGAGGCGGAGACGCTCTCGAACCCGTCGGTGCTCGTGCTCGACGGCCGCCAGGCGCGCATCCAGGTCGGCAAGCAGGTGCCCATCAGCCGCACGTTCCAGAGCGCCGTGAACACGGCCACCGACACCACGTACCTCCCGGTCGGCATCGTGCTGAACCTGAAGCCGCGCATCTCCGACGACGGCCGCGCGGTCACCATGCAGGTCGAGACCATCGTCAGCGACACCGTGAACGGCAACGCCCCGGGCACGCCGCCCTCGCTCAACAACCGGCAGGTGCAGACGTTCGTGCGCGTGGCCGACAACACGCCGTTCATCATCGGCGGCCTGATGAGCAACAACGAGAGCGAGCAGCGCTACGGCATCCCGCTCCTGCAGCGCGTGCCCATCCTCGGCTGGTTCTTCCGCAACGGCCTCTACCAGGGCGGCACGCGCGAGGTGATCATCGTGATCACGCCGCACGTGGTGCCGCTCGACACCGAGCCGCAGTTCTCGTACCTCTTGCCCAAGGGCTCGGACATCTTCAACCACTTCGGCTCGCAGCTCTTCCGCAACTCGTACCGCATCCGCCAGGGCGACGTGTTCGACCTGCGCTTCATCACCGAGAGCGAGGTCCTGCAGCAGCTCAAGGACCGCATCGCCAAGCGCGCCAAGGCCTATCCGGAGCTGCACCGCCGCGAGCCCTTCGCCGGCATCTTGAACGGCGAGATCCCGGGCGAGGACATCCTGGTCAAGCGCATGATGTGGGAGGTCGTCGGCCGCAGCTCGTATCTGCAGAGCGTGCAGATGGACAAGATCCTCTTCTTCGAGGAGGACCCGAAGGAGGCCGGCTCGGTGAAGCCGCAGCGCCTGCTCTCGCGCGTGAAGGACATCCCGTCCGGCAAGAACATGCTGGCCCTGAACTACGAGGCCGCGCCCAAGGCCACGCCCGAGCGCCCGTTCGTGCAGCCCAAGGCGCTGGTGACCGGCGAGCAGGTGAAGGACAACGAGTACGTGCAGCTCCTGGCGTCGCTGAACAAGCGCGACTCGGCCGGCAACCCCAAGCAGTGGTCGATCCTCCTGCGCGACGGCAAGGTGGGCAAGAACTACCCGCTGGAGCAGCTCCGCGACGTGCTCGTGCTGCGGCGCCTGCTGCAAGTGAACCCGACGATGCCGCTCACCATCAAGGACTTCAAGGCGGGCCGGCAGATCATCATCCCGTCGCGCACCGACCTGGAGCAGACGTTCCACATCGTCGACACCGAGGCGGCGCGGATGTTCTACGAGGTGACGCAGGTCTACCAGGCGTTCGATCGCGAGTTCAAATTCAGGGCGCAGAAGATCCTGAAGGAGCTCGACGAGCAGTGGCCCGAGCCGGGGCAGTAGGCCGGAGCAGGCAACAGAAAGAGCTTCACAGGAAGGAAAGAAGGAAGGGGGTTGCGCCAGGGAACCGGTGCGACCCCTCTCTTGTTTGGGAACTGCGATTGCCCTAGGCGACCGTCGGCGCGTGGGGCCGCTGACAGACCCATCCTTCCTTGTTTCCTTCCTGTGAAGCAGTTGCTCTTTGCGGCTCAAGGTTCGCGCGATTGTGACGAAAGACAGGGTGACCCTCGCGGTCTCCACTCCTGACGCGCCCTGGCGCACTCGAGGTCCCCTGGCATGGCCGCTCTCGCCGTCGAGCTCTCCTTGCTCGAGCGCATCAGCGCTGCGCTCGAGAATCGCCTGACGCTCGGGTCGGTGGAGCTGCCCATGCTGCCGCAGGTGGCCGCCGAGGTGATGGCGATGGCCACCGATCCGGAGACGGACGCGGCCAGGCTGTCCAAGCTCATCCACCGCGACGCGGCGCTCGCGGGCGCGGTGCTGAAGCTGGCGAACTCGGCGGCGCAGGCCACGCGGATGCCCATCGCGTCGTTGCCGCAGGCGGTCGCGCGGCTGGGGATGGCGACGGTGTCGGGCATCGCGGTCGCGTCGTCGCTGCAGGGCGGTGTGTTCCAGGTGCGCGGGCAGGAGGCCTTGCTCGCGGCCATCTGGCGGCATTCGCTGGCGTCGGCGAGCTTCGCGCAGGAGATCGCGCGGCACCTGCGCAACAACGTGGAGGCCGCGTACCTCTGTGGCCTGCTCCATCAGGTCGGGCGTCCGCTCGTGCTCCAGCTCGCCGTGGGCGCGGCCGGGAGCGAGGTCGGCCGGCTCGACGAGCGGGACTTCTTCGAGCTCTTCGCGCGGCACGAGCGCGCCTTCGGCCTGATGTTGGGCGAGCGCTGGAAGCTCGCGCCGACCGTGCTCTGCGCCATCGCGCACCACCACGAGCCGCCGCTCGCGCCGCGCTTCATCAAGGAGGTGCTGACGTGCGCCCTCGCTGGCGCGCTGGCCTCGCACGCGCTCCTGCCCGAGGACCTGGACGCGGAGGCCTCGCTCGACCTCTTGCGCTGCCATCCGTCGCTCGAGGCGCTCAACCTGTACCCCGAGGATCTCGACGCCCTCCTCGTCCACCAGAAGACCATCTGCGCGCTCGTCAGCGCCATCCACTGAGGGCCCCATGCAGAGCGTCACGGCCATCGAGGTGCTGGTCATCGGCGGCGGGCCCGCCGGTCAGAAGGCCGCGATCCAGGCGGTCAAGGCGGGCAAGAAGGTCGCGCTCGTCGAGCAGGATCGCACCGTGGGCGGCGGCTGCGTGTCGCGCGGGACCATCCCCAGCAAGTCGCTGCGCGAGGCGGCCCTGCGCGCCATCGAGGTGGAGAAGTCGAGCACGCTGTTCGCCAGCGAGAAGCGCACCGGCGTGGAGCTCGCGGACCTGATGTCGTCGGTCGAGTCCATCGTGGACGCGCACGCGGCGTACATGGGCCGTCAGCTCGAGCGCAACGGCGTGCGCCTCGTGCACGGCCGCGCCCGCTTCGTCTCGCCGCGCGAGGTGGTGGTGCGGTCGCCCACGGGCAGCGCCCAACGCTTCAACGCCGAGCTCATCGTCATCGCCACCGGCTCGCGGCCGCGCTCGCCGCCGGACGTGCCCGTCGATCACGATCACATCCTCGACAGCGATTCGATCCTCTCCATGCACGCGCTGCCGGAGTCGCTCTGCGTCTTGGGCGGCGGCGTCATCGCCTGTGAGTACGCGTCCATCTTCGCCAACCTGGGCGTGAAGGTGACGCTCATCGACAAGGCCGAGCGCCCGCTGGCGTTCATGGACCCCGAGCTGGTGAAGAAGCTCGCGGGCGCCCTGGAGCGCTGCGGCGGCCGCGTCATCGGCGGGCAGCCCGTCCCCAAGGTCGAGTTCGACGGCGTCTCGCACGTGGTGGCGAAGCTGGCCAGCGGCGAGGAGATCCGCGCCGAGCGCATGCTGGTG
>JAFEBC010000589.1 GCA_018266095.1 Deltaproteobacteria bacterium | reverse complement strand
GAGGCCGGTCACCGCGCCGACGCCCTTCGTGCCCGTCACGTTCGAGTTCATGATCTGCACGTTGAGCACGGTCGCGCTGATGAACGCGCCGCCGCCGAGCACGCCGCAGAAGCGGCCGCCGTTGATGTTCGCGCCATCGACGATGAGGTTCTTGAGGATCGAGTCCGAGCCCAGGTTGTTGAAGAGCGCCGCGCGGTCGGTGGTGCCGGTGTCCAGCGTGAAGCCCTTGATGGTGAAGCCCTGGCCGTCGAAGGTGCCCAGGAGCTGGCCGCCGCCGCCGATCTGGAACTGATTGCCGGCGCCCGCGAACGGCGACATGTCGATGTCGGCGCCGAGCGCGAACTTGCCCGTCGAGCTGCGGGCGACGAGGTTGGTCGAGTCCTTCAGCTCCTGCGCGGTGCAGAAGACGATGTTGCCGTTCGCGTCGATGGCGTGCCCGTTGCCGGTCGACTGCGTCGCGGGCTGCGTGCAGATGGCGAGCGGCACGTGGCCGCCCACGCCGACCACGGGGCTGGAGCCGGACGCGGAGGTGACCGTGAACGTCTGCGTCGTCGACAGGCTGTCGTTGGAGACGACCACGGTGATGGTCGAGCCCTCGGGCGCGATGGTGGCCGGCGCCTGCCAGGTGAACGAGGCGTCATCGGTGCCGGAGGTCGGCGAGCCGTCGCTCGCGGTCCACGCGTAGTGCAGCGTCTGCTGGGGCGAGTTCACGTCCTCCGCGGTCACGTCGAAGACCACGGTGTCGCCGCCGTTCGCCGCCGCCAGCGTCTGCGCGGCCAAGGTGATGCTCGGCGCGTACTGCGTGGTGATCGAGACGTAGCTGATGCCCACGTTCGCGCTCACGGTCGGGTACGGCCCGGCGCCGAGCGCGTCGTACGCCGCGCTGACGGTCACGGAGAGGGTGCACGAGCCGGGCGTGCCCATGCTGAACGACGGCTCGGCCGCGGTGGCGTCGGAGAAGCCGCTGTCGCCGGGGCAGCCGCTGCTCGTCCACGCGTAGGTGAGCGGGATGCTGGGCGCGGGCGGCGTCACGTCGAGCGAGAGGTTGAAGTGCGAGGGCGCCTGCACGTCCTCGGCGGCCGAGAGCGCGGTGATCTGCGGCGGCATGAAGAGCTCGATGGTGGCCGCGCTGGTGGTGGAGACCACTGTGAGCACGAACGTGGCCGACACGCTGTTGTTGTTCGCGTCGGTGACCGTGACCGTGAACGTCACCGGGCCATTGCCGGCGGGAGCGTACCAGCTCACCGGCGAGCCGCTGCCGCTCAGCACGGGCGCCCCGCTGCTGTTGAACGAGCCGCGCGAGGCGGTCCAGGTGTAGCTGACGTTGTCACCGGTGGCGGTCGCGCTGAGCGTCACCGTCTGCCCCGGCTGCGGCGTCTGGGTGGACGCGGTGATCGACTCGAGCATCGGCCCGGTGGAGGAGATGGGCGCGCCCGTCTGGTGCATGAGGATGTCGACCAGCGCCGTCGAGCCGGCGACGATGGCGATGCCGCTCGCTGCGCCGGTGTAGTTGGCCGCGGTCTCGTCGGTGCCCGCGTAGGCGTCCGCCTGGAACGTGTACGTGCCGACCGGCAGACCGGAGAGCGTGATCTCCCAGAGGCCGTCGCTGAGCGTCAGCCCGTGCTGCGCGATGAGCGTCGCACCGGAGAGCACCTTGACGTTCACGTGATCGATGGCCTCGAGCGCGCCGCGCGCCGGCACCGCGATGTGGGCCGCGCCGGTGCGGTTCGCCTCTGGCTGCGCGCAGGCGGTGATGAAGGTGGCGCTCAGGACAACAGCAAGGACAAAGGTCGCATTGGACTTCGACAAGTTGCCTCCCAGTCGCGCTTGAGTGCGCGCAAGTCGTCGAGGCACGTACACAATCATTGAATTGGTACACGGTCAACACAAGCCGGCGCCGGGAGGCCGACGATCGGACACCTACGCTGCTTGACGGCGGCGCGGGCCGCCCGCATCTTTGGCGACATGTCCCTGGAAGAGATCGAGTCCAAGCAAAAGAAGATGATGAACACGGCCGCCGAGATGGCCAAGCACCCGGACGATCCCGACAAGATCCTGGAGATGTCGGCCAAGCTCGCCGAGATGGGCAAGGACCTGGAGAAGACCATCAAGAGCTTCGCCGCCTCGTTCGGCGAGCTGCCGCAGGGCGAAGAGGTGCGCGTCGAGCTGACCAAGGACCAGCGCGAGCGCATCGCCGAGAAGACGGGCGTGCCGATGGAGCTCCTGACGGTGCGCGACCGCGACGGCTCGTTCGCGCGCGCGATGCCCAAGCGCACCAAGATGGAGATCGAGCGCATGGCCGCGCTGCAGGTCACCACCAAGGCCGTGGCCAAGGCGCGCGACTCGGCGATGAAGAAGCTCATCCAGACGCTCGAGGACCTGAACGAGCCGGGCCTGACGCAGACGATCCAGGAGATGAAGGACGACCCCACGCTGCAGACGACGCTCAAGCGGCAGCTCGCTGAGGAAGAGGCGCGCAAGGAGCGCGAGCGGGGCGGCGGCTAGTCGACTTGAAGCGGGTCGATCCCCAAGCCCAACCCTCCGCGTCTCCGCGCCTCCGCGTTAAAGCATTGTTTTTTCAAACACTTGCATAGACGCTGGCCCCTCACGGGTGTTCCTGGTAAACTGCACGACGGAACGGCTCTGCGCGCTTCGCGCGGGGCACGCAGGAGGACCGCGCCGACATGCCCCCGATCAACCCGATCAAGATCCTCGGCCACGCCTGGTTCATGAGCAAGCAGAAGAAGCTGCCGATCAAGTTCGACAGCAAGTACTACAAGGACCGCTACAAGGCGGACATGGGCGGCGCGCCCAAGCAGGTCCCGATTCCGTGGTTCATGTCGGCGCAGCCCGGGTACAAGCCGTACCAGGAGACCTGCGACAAGATCGGCAAGGACTTCGCCGATTTCCACGACGCGATGGTCGACGCCGTGCAGTTCTCGCACAACATGTGGAAGCTGCAGGCCAAGTTCAAGGACCTGAAGGTCATGGCCGTGGCCGCGATCGGCTCGCCGGGCTGCCTGGACGGGCCCGAGCTCGAGTCGAACATCAAGAACGCGCCGATGGTGGCGAGCTTCCAGGGCAACATGGCCAAGCACCGCGACGCCGTGGCCAAGGGCGTCTCGAAGTGCTTCAAGGACTGGCAGAAGTCGGTGAGCGTGACGGGCCTGCCGTGGGCGCCCGCGGGCGCGGCGTTCCCGGGGCCGATGATGCCGCCGATCCCGAACGTGCCGATGCCGCTCATCGCCTGCATCGCGTCCGATCTCACCAAGGTGGGCATGAAGGACGACATGGCCAAGGCCATGAACGACGCGCTCGACGGCGGCCTGAAGGACAAGGACAAGGACAAGCAGTACGAGGCGCTGCACGAGGCGATCGCTATGACGCTCTCGCTGGCGTTCCTGCTCTGGCTGCCGCAGCAGCAGGTGATGCTGTGCATGTGCAAGGGGCCGATCCCGACGTTCGCGCCGCCGGTGGTGCCGGTGGGGCCGGTGCTCAACGGCGACAACCTCGCCGTGCCCGGCCACGTGATGGCGTAGCGGGCGACCGGAACTGTCCGTGGTGTAACATCGCGCCCAAGTTCGAACTCGGGGGCGATCTTGGGTCATGTACGTTGGGGGAAGCGGAGGCGCGCTGCGCGCGTCGCGGCGTTTGCGGTGCTCGCCTCGATGGCTTGCCACCGGGACGTCGCGAGTCTGGTGCTCAGAGGGCCGAGCAGCACGCGGGCCGGAGAGCCCTTCGACGTGGCCGTTTCGGCGGTCGACAAGAAATGGTCAGTTGGTCGATTCGTATTCGGCGGCGCTGGCGGCCTCGTCAACGGATCCAACAGTAAGGCTGCCTGCGTCCGTTCCCGTCAGCGGCGGAAACGCCAGGTTCTCGGCGACGCTTGGGGCGGTGGGACCGCAGCAGATCTCGGTCGTGGATCCCGCAAAGGGCGTCAGGGGCACGCTGAGCCCCATCGCAGTGCAAGGGCTCGGATCAGGTTCGTTTCGGATCACTGGACCTGCGAGCGCGACGCCAGGAAGGCCGTTCAGCGTCGTCGTCACGGCGCTCGATGCGGCGGGGCAGGCCGCCGCAAATTACACCGGAAAGGTCCGCTTCAGCTCCAGCGATCCGAGGGCGAGGCTCCCCGCGATGGACCACCCACCACAGCCAGCGTGACGTTCTTCACGACGGGGACTCAATCGCTCGTCGTCCATGATCCCGCGAACCCAGGCTGGTCCGGCGCGCTCGCCGGCATCGAGGTCATCCAGGCATCGCCCCCGAGCGCACCCGCTCTCAACCGGACGGTTCCCACGACGCTCAGCGATGCAGTGAGCTTCCTGGTTCAAGGGCCAGGCGCGACCCAGGTCGGCGTCGCAGATGGCGCGCTCGATCCGGCGCGAATCGCAGTCGTGCGGGGCGTTGTCCGCGCACAGAGCGGCCCGGTGGCAGGCGTCGCGGTGCGCATCGGCTCGCACCCGGAGCTGGGCAACACCTCGACGCTCGTCGACGGGAGCTTTGCGTTCGTCTTGAACGGGGGCGAACAATCAACGCTCGTGTTCACGGCACCGGGCGTCCCCGAAGTGCATCGGACGGTGCGGCCTGCATGGGGTCAGCAGAAGACCTTGGCGGACGTCGTCCTGTTCAGCAACAGCGACGGACAGGCGACCGCGATCGATCCATCGGCCACGGCGATCCAAGTGGTGCGGGCGCCGATCTCGGCTGACGCGCAGGCCCCGCGGCAACCTACCCTGCTCTTTCCGCCCTCGTTCCACGCCACGCTTCAGACAGCCCAGGGTGCCTCGCCCCTCCCGATGCTGCACGTTCGCGCGTTCGAGTACACAGTCGGTCCCGATGGGCCTGCAGCGATGCCCGGAGACCTCCCGCCCAACAGCGCCTACACCCACGCGGTGGAGTTCCAGGTCGACGAGGAGGACAGCGGAGGCGGCTCGGTCGTCCTCGACAAGCCCGCGATCTACTTCACGGAGAACTTTCTCCATTTCCCGGTCGGGAGCGCGGTGCCGGCGGGCAGCTACGACCGGACGGCGGCCGCCTGGGGCGATGCGGACAGCGGGCGGATCATCCGCGTCCTCGATACGGCTGGGGCGATGGCGACGCTCGATCTGGACGGCTCCAAGAAGGCAGCGAGCCCGGAGGCATTGGCTGGCCTGGGGATCACCGACGGAGAGCGGGCTCAGCTCGCATCGCTCTACGCGGCCGGCAGCGAGCTGTGGCGCGTTCCGCCCTCTCACCTCTCTGCATGGGACCTGAACTGGGGCATCGCTCCGCCTGCAGACGCTCGCCGATCTCAACGCCCGGGCCTTCGACCTCGTCACGGATCCCCGGAACCTGCGCTACGGTCATTGGTGGATCAAGGACGCGCTGAAGGACGTCGGTTCCGTGGAAGGGCACAGGTAGCAATTCGAGAACAAGAAGACGTATCTGAAGAAGCTCGTCGACAAGTTCCGAGAAGGGAAGTGCGGTGACAAGCCCCCACCGGGCCTGTTGGAATCGGCGGAGACCATGCTGCGAACACCGGCACCGACGCCCCACAACCTCCCCGGGCCACCGTCGCCAGAATTCTTCGACGCCGAGGCGCTCGGCGTCGCGGCGGCAGCGACGGCAGGCACTGCTCTCATCATCTTCACCGTGTCGACCATTGCGAAGGCGGGACCGTTCTTGCTCGTCCTCGCCCTCTGAGAACCCACTGCCGCCGCCCCTCCTGCACCTGCGCAACCTGTTGTCGGCCCTCTCGATCCTCGGCTTCGAGCGCTTCGAGCCCGCGTGGCGTCGGGTCGGCGTGCCCGCAGACGGGCGTCCCGAGGTCGCGAGGGCGACTCAGGTCTTCTGGGCCGAGTACCTGCGCACACAGAGCACCTATGACGCCCTCGAGCGCTTCTGGAGCGCGCTCGAGGAACACCCCGGAGTCAAGGACGCGTTGGAGCGCTGGGCCGAGCGTCAGTTCGGCGCGTTCGACCTGCAGAGCGCGTTCGTCGACTGGTCTGCGATCCTCCACCGCGCCGTGGGGAGCGGCTACCTTCGGTATGCTCGGGTCGAGATCTCCGCGCGCATCGACCCTGCAGTCCGGGCCGCGACCGCCCATGCCTTCGAGGGCGAATCGAACGACGAGATCCTGCAGAGAAACCTCGTCATCGCGGGGAGTTCGCCCCTCGAGCGGGAGATGCGCGCGCTCTGGCGGCGAAGCCGGACGCCGTCTCCCGTCACCGAGGCGCTCGCGAACCTAGACGTCACGATGAAGTGCCAACGCACCTGGCTCGCGCTCTGTGACATCCGCCGCCAGCTCTCGCGGGACGATTGGGATCTCTTCGTCCGCTGGGCCGCCGAACAAGGTCAGGCCCTGGAGCTGCACCATCCTGCGCTCGAGTTGGCCCTTCAGACGACCGCAGGAATTTGACACGAGCCCCCGCGCGCCCTCCAATGGACGCACGATGAGTGTTTCCATCCAGGAGCTAGAGCTGCGGGCCGATCGGGCCGTCCGTCGCGGCGAGCTCTTGAATGCCCTCGAGCTGTACGAAGCGCTCCTGGCGCAGTCGCCGGAGGACGAGCGGCTTCGTTCGCGCATCGAGTCGGTGCGGTCGCTCCTTCAGCCGAGCGAGCTCGTGCATCGTCGCAAGGCCGAGCCTACGCCGGAGCCGCAAGCTGAGCCGATGACCGACGCCGAGGAGGGCGAGCTGCACGCCTCCGAGGGCCGGTTCATCGAGGCCGCGCAAGCGTACCGGAACGCGGTCGCCAAGAATCCGGGCAATGAGCTCTTGCGCGAGCGCCTGCTGGAGCTGATGAAGCTGCTGCCGTCGGACAAGCGCGCGCTCGACGATGGGCTCGCGTCGGCCGAGGTGCTGGAGCAGGCCACGCCGACGCGCGGTCAGCAGCCCGTCGATGCGCACCGCTCGGCGAAGGCGGCGGATGCGGTGTTCCGTCCGATGGAAGCGGCGCCGAAGAGCGCGCCCGCGCACGCGCCGGTGGTGGATGGCCCGGGCAAGGCGATGCCGTCGATGCCTCCCAAGGCAGCGCCGAGCTCGACTGGGCCCAAGCCCGCCGTCACAGCGAAGCCGCCTCCTGCCGCGATCACCGCGAAGCCGCCGGTCGCCGTGAAGCCTCCCGCGCCGCCGCCGAAGCCGTTGCCGAAGGATCCGGTCGAGCTGCTCAAGGTCCTGCTCGAGCGCGTGCAGGCCGGCCGTCGCGCGCGCGCGTAGCGGCGTCCCAGTCCTCGCGCCAGCGGCGTCCCCGTGTTGTAGCTCGACACCCCGCTTCTGCCCTTCCCCGCCCACCGATCGCGCTGATAGGCTCCACTGCGGCATGCGTGTCGCGTGGCAGATCGTCGGCGCGCCCGAAACGTTCCTCCCTTTGGGAACTTGGGTGGACGTCGGGTTCGCGGCGGTCGGGCCCCGGGGGGTCCGGGCACCGCGACACGGCTGTCCTTGTCTGCGCTGCAGAAAACGTCTGAGAAGTCGCCGTCTACGAGAGGTCCGTCCGTGACGCCGCCAGTCCTCGGCAAATACCGTCTCGATGCCCAGGTGGGCCAGGGCGGCATGGGCGTGGTCTGGCGCGGGTACGATCCGCAGATGCGGCGCGCGGTGGCGGTGAAGGTGCTGCATCCGCACCTCCAAGAGCGCGAGGAGATCCGGCGGCGGTTCGCGCGCGAGGCGCACGCGGCGGGCCGCTTGCAGCACCCGCACATCCTCGACGTGTACGACTTCTCGGGGCCGGACGCGGAGCCGAGCTATCTGGTCACGGAGTTCATCCCCGGCCTGTCGCTGCGCGCGTTCGCGGAGGCGCATCCGTTCGACCCGCCGGAGCTGGCGGCGATGGCGCTGTTGCCGATCGCGGAGGCGCTGGAGCACGCGCACGCCAAGGGCGTGGTGCACCGCGACCTCAAGCCCGAGAACGTGATGGTGCGCGACGACGGCGTGGTCAAGCTGACGGACTTCGGCCTCGCGGCGCTCCTGGAGCCGAACGAGAAGATGACGGCCTCGGGGTCGATCCTGGGTTCGCCGGGGCACCTGGCGCCGGAGACGATCGAGGGGAAGAAGCCGGATCCGCTGAGCGATCTGTTCAGCTTCGGCACTGTGCTCTATTGGCTCGCGACGGGGGCGATGCCGTTCCGCGCCGAGACGCCCGCGGCGCTCTTGCAGACCATCCTCGAGTGCCGGCCGGTCGATCCGCGGCTCGTGCGGCGCAGCGTGAGCGACGGGCTCGCGCGCGTCATCCAGACTTGCCTCGCGCGCGATCCGGCCAAGCGCTATCCGAACGCGGGGGCGCTCCGGCAAGAGCTGCACACGCTGCTCATCGAGAGCGGCGTGGACGATCCCGTGGGCGAGCTCAAGGCCTTCGTCACCGGGCAGCCGCCGGAGGATGTCGCCAAGAGCCTCCGGGCGCGGCTCGTGTCGCGGTGCATGCGGCGCGGCGAGGCGGCGCTCTCGGCCAAGAAGACGACGCAGGCGCTCAACGAGTTCGCGCGGGCGCTGTCGCTCGACCCCACGCACGCGCTCGCCAAGGAGCAGGTGGCGCGCATCCGCAAGCGCGAGAAGACGATGAAGCGCGTGCGGCGCGCGGTGATCATCGTGCTGGGCACGGCGGCGGTGGTGGCGGCGGGCGTGCCGCTCGTGCGCGCGGTGGAGGAGCGGCACGAGCGCGAGCGCCAGGAGCAGGCGGCGCGCGAGGCGCAGGTGAGGCAGGAGCAGGCCGTCCTCGCGGAGCAGAAGCGGCTCGCGGACGAGGCCGAGCAGAAGCGGCTGGCGGAGGAGAGGCGGCTCTCGGACGAGCAGCGGCGCGCCGAGCTGATGCGCGAGCTGAAGGTGCCGACGGCCGATCCGACGCGGCGTCCGCCGCCACGCAACCCGCGTGTGCGCGACGACACCTCGGCCACCGGCCACGGGCTGACCGCCGCCGGCAAGGTCTCGGTGACGCTCAAGCCGCCGCTCACCTGGGCGCGGCTCACGCTCGACGGCAAGGATCTCGGCTCGGACGCATCCTTCACGCGCGAGCTCTCGCCGGGCCCGCACGAGGTCACGGTGCGCCACGACTGCTGCGCCGACAACACGTACACCATCGACGTGCGGCCCGGCGTCGATCGCATCCCGCTCAAGTTCGGCGCGCCCAAGCCGGCCCGGCTCGACATCCGCGGCGCTCCAGCCGACGCGCGCGTGTTCGTGGACGAGGTCTTCCTCGGCAGCGTGGGCGACCTTGCGTCGCGGCCCATCAGCACCGACGACAAGCAGATGCGCGAGGTGCTCCTGGCGGTGGGCGATCGCAGCAAGCGCATCACGCTCAAGGCCGGGTACGTGAACCACATCGACTACCTGCGCGATCTGGACGGGCCTCGCTGATGGCGCGCCTTGTCCGTCTGCTCGCGCTCGCGCTCCTCCTCGCGCTGGCCCTGCCGGCGCGGGCGCAGTCGCGCGATGACGACGTGACCCCGGTCGAGGCCATCCGCGCGGCGCGGCGCAACTTCGACTACGGAAATTATCCCGCGACCACCAAGGCGCTGGCGCGGCTCGACGTGTCGGCGCTGGAGTCGGCGGACTTGCGCGTCGAGGCCTACAAGCTCCTCGGCCTCGCCTGGTTCTTCCAGGGCAAGGAGGGCGAGGCGTACCGCGCGTTCCTCGAGCTCTTGAACCTGGATCCCGACTACGAACTCGACACCTTCCTCTACCCACCGGCCGCGGTGGCGTTCTTCGAGCGCGTGAAGAAGGAGGCCGAGCCGCAGTTGGGCCCGGTGCGCAAGCAGCGGCGCGCAGAGGAGGAGGCCAAGCTTCAGGCCCTGCGCGAGGAGGCCGAGCGGCGGCGGCAGAAGGAGCTGGAGGACGAGCAGCGTCGCTTGATGCAGCTCGCGCCGCTCGTCGAACGCCGCGTGGTGCAGCGCGAGTTCTGGGTGACCCTCTTGCCGTTCGGCCTGGGGCAGATGCAGAACGGCGACCGCAACCTGGGCGTGACGCTCGCCACCACCGAGGTGATCGCGGGCGCGACCTCGGCCGGCTCGGCGCTGCTCATCGAGGGCTTGCGCGACCCGTCGACGGGCAAGTTCGACAAGGGCGTGTACACGCTGGCGTCGCGGCTGAACCTGACCAAGTGGATCGGCGCGGCGATCTTCTACGGCCTTTGGATCGGCGGCTCGATCCACGCGATGGTGAACTACCAGGGCGAGACGGCGCTGCCCGATCGGCTGGTCACGCAGGGACAGTTGGCCGCGCCGAACGGCGTCGCGCCGCCCCCGGAGGCGCTGCCGTCCCCGAGCCTTCCGAAGGGTGTGACGCTGCCGCAGGGAGCGCCGACCGCCGTGCCTGGCCCTGCGCCCGTGGTCCCCGCGCCGCCGCCGCCCGCGCCAACGCTCACGCCAACGCTCACGCCAACGCTCACGCCAACGCAAACGCAAACGCCAACGCAAACGCCAACGCAAACGCCAACGCCGACGCCAACGCCAACGCCAACGCCGACGCAAACGCCAACGCCTACGCCGACGCAAACGCCTGCGCCTGCGCCCCCCCCTCAGATGGCGACGCCCGACCAAGCGCCCGCGAAGAAGCCCGCGCACCCGCCCTCCTCCACCTCGCCCGCGCGCACGCGTCCGCGCCACGAGGCCGCGACCTCCACGCCGAAGGGTCCCTGAAATGGCAACACTCCTCGTGCAGCTTCCTGGCTCGCCCGCGCAGCCGTTTCCGCTGGTGAAGCCGCTCACGTCCCTGGGGGGATCCGCGGACGCCGACCTGCGGCTGCCGGATGTCCGCGGCGTCATCGCCATCGAGTTCGACGGCAAGGCGTTCTCGGCCACCGCGCTCGACGGTGCCACGCTCAACGTCAACGGCAAGAAGCGCGATCAGATCGTGCTCTCCGACGGCGACCTCCTGGCGCTCGGCCGCGCGAACATCGTGTTCCGCTCGAGCGACCGCATCCCCACGCCCGTGGAGGTGGCGCGCGTGCCGACGACGAACGGCCAGCCTGAGCCCGCGGCGCTGGCGCTCTCTGCGCTGACCCGGCTCCAGGACCTGCTCGCGCGCGAGAGCAACGCGATGCAGGCGCTGGCGCTGCTCCTCGACGGCCTCATCGAGTCGGTGAAGGCCGACCGCGGCTTTCTGCTCGTGGTCGAAGAGGGCGCGCCGCGCGTGGAGGTGGCGCGCAACTTCCAGAAGCAGGACATCGCCAACGCGGTCGAGCGGCTCTCGGATTCGATCGTCGCCAAGGTGCTGCAGACGCGCGAGCCGCTCATCGTATCGGACGCGCTCACGGATCGCGAGTTCAGCGCGTCGGCGAGCGTGATCAGCCTCAAGCTCAGCTCGGTCATGTGCATCCCGCTCATCCGCCGCGGGGACCTGTTCGGCGTCGTCTATCTCGGCAACGACAAGCTCGCGAACCTGTTCACGCAGCGCGAGCTGACGCTGGCGCGGGCCCTCTGCGGCGCGGCCACGCTGGCCCTGGAGAGCGCGGTCGAGCGCGACGAGCTGCGCGCCAAGAACACGCGCCTCGTGCAGCAGCTCGAGGAGCAGCAGTTCGGCGACATCGTCGGCTCGTGCGACTCGATGAAGGACATCTTCCGCAAGGTCGACAAGGTGG
>JAFEBC010000588.1 GCA_018266095.1 Deltaproteobacteria bacterium | reverse complement strand
GCTCCTTCTCCTGCGCGCGCAGTTGCACGCGGCGAATCTTGCCGGACATGGTCTTGGGCAGGTCCGCGACCTCGAGCCGCCGGCTGCGCTTGTAGGCCGCCAGCTTCTCCTTCACGAACAGCAGGATCTGCCGCGCCTGCTCGCGGTCGCGCGCGAGCCCGGGCTTGACCACCACGAAGGCCTTGGCCACCGAGAGGCGCAGGTCATCCGGGCTCGGCACCACCGCGGCCTCCGCCACCGCCGGATGCTCGAGCAGCACGCTCTCCAGCTCGAACGGGCTCAAGCGGTAGTCGGACGACTTGAACACGTCATCGCCGCGCCCCACGTACAGGTAGTACCCGTCGTCGTCGCGCGCCGCCTCGTCTCCGGTGCGGTAGTACCCGCCAGCCATCGCGGCCGCCGTGCGCGCGGGATCATCGAGGTAGCCGTCCATCAGCGCCACCGGCCGCGCCGCGCCGAGCTTCAAGGCGATCTCGCCCTCGTTCGCCTCGCGCCCCTCGTGGTCGAGCAGCGCCACCGCGTACCCCGGCAGCGGGCGCCCCATCGAGCCGACCTTCACCTTCTGCCCCGGCGCGTTCCCGATCTGCGCCGAGGTCTCCGTCTGGCCGAAGCCGTCGCGCACGGTGAGGCCCCACGCGCGCTGCACCTGCTCGATCACCTCGGGGTTGAGCGGCTCTCCCGCCGACACCAGCTCACGCAGGCCCGGCGGCCGGTCGCCGAGCGCTTCGAGGATGACCATGCGCCACACCGTCGGCGGCGCGCACAGCGTGTTCACGCCGGCCTCGCGCAGGAGCTCCAACTCGCGCTTCGCGTGGAAGCGCGGCGTGTCGTGCATGACCAGCGTGGCGCCCGCGTTCCAGGGCGCGAAGAAGCTGCTCCACGCGTGCTTGGCCCAGCCCGGCGACGAGATGTTCTGGTGCACCTCGCGCTCGCGCAGGCCGATCCAGTACATGGTCGAGAGGTGCCCGACCGGATAGCTCTGGTGCGTGTGCAGGACGAGCTTGGGCTTCGCCGTCGTGCCCGAGGTGAAGTAGAGCAGGAGCGGATCGGTCGCCAGCGTGTCCACGTCGGGCCTGCGCGAGGCGCCCGCGCGCGCGTCGTCGAACGAGATCCACCCATCGCGCGAAGGGCCGTGCACCAGCTTCACCGAGAGCGACTTCGCCTCCGGCGTGCGCGCGAACTTCTCCACGCCCGCCTCGTCGGTGAGCGCGTGGCGCGCCTGGCCGCGGACGATGCGATCCGCGAGATCGTCGGGCGTGCACTGCTGCGAGGTGGGCACCAGCACCGCGCCCAGCTTGATGCAGGCGAGCATCGTCTCCCACAGCGGCGCCACGTTCCCCAGCATCAGCAGCACGCGATCGCCGCGCGCCACGCCGCGCTGGTGCAGCCAGTCGGCCACGTCGTCGCTGCGCCGCGAGAGCTCCTCGTACGAGAGCGTGGTCTCGCGCGGGCCCGCGTCCGTCTCGTGGAGGATGCGCAGCGCCGCCTGCGCGTTGCCGTGCGCGTACACGTCGAACCAGTCGCGCGCCCAGTTGAAGCGCCCGTCGACCGGCGAGAAGTCCGGCCAGCGGAACTCCGCGTGCGCGCGCGGTTGATCGTCGCGCAGCTCGAGCAGGAGCTTGCGCGCTGCGGAGAAGAGCTCGGTGGGCGTGGACATGAGAGAGCCTTGGGTTGCGAGAGAGGATCGGAGGATCGCTCATCCCGGCCCAAGGCTCACTTCGCGGCGCGTCGAACTTCGCGCGCCGCGAGCGCTGCCGCTGCTGTGACGCCTACTTCAGGTGCAGGCCAGCCTGGTGGCTGACGATGTTCCCGAGGAAGCCGAACTCGAGGAAGTTGCGCATCACCTCGAGCGCGCGCGGGAAATCCTGCGACGCGTTGCCCATGGCGATGTGGCCCTTGCCGCCCTCCCACTTGAGCGTGATCGACGTGCCCTTGGGCAGGCCCGCCGACTTCACCGGCTGCAGCACGCCCACGTCCTCGAGGCCGAAGAGGAACAGGTCGTGGCGGATGGCGTCCTTGGGCAAGAGGCTCGAGAGCGAGGTGATCTTGAGCTGCCAGTTTCCCTGCGCGAGCAGCGCCGGCACGTTCGCATGCGAGCCCGGCTTGTCGAGCTGCGTGAGCTCCGCGCGCAGGAGCGAATCCGCCACCGCGCCGATGCCGAACGCCACCGTCACGTCGGCGAGCGCGTGCTGGCCGGCCACCTGCGTCTTCGGATAGTTGTCGCGCACCTCGACGAGCTCGCCGATGAGCTTGGCGGCCGCCTTCGGATCGTTGACGGCCGAGAGCGCCTGCGCGGGCGTCATCACCGAGGTCTCCTTCTTGCCGTCGCTCACCACCACCTGGAACGGCTCGAAGTCCGACGAGCTGATCTTGTCCCAGTTCGGCACGTGCGCGTGGATGTGCGTGTTGAACGCCGCGCCCTTCTTCTCGACGCGCAGGTGGATGGCGACGTGGTTCGCCGCGCCCGCCGCGGTCTTGCCGCTGCCCAGAAAGAGGAAGTCGCCGATGAGCGTCTTGCTGCCGTAGCTCGCGGCGTTGGTGAAGGTGATCTTGTGGTGCGCCTTGTCCACCGTCACCGTCGAGAGGCCGTCCTCGAGCGAGATGCGGTTGCACGCGTTCGCGCCGCGCAGGCCCAGGCCGGCGTAGGGGCAGCGGCCCGCGCCGTCGAAGTAGTAGACGCCGCGGCCGTGCTGCGCGAGCGGGGCATCAGCGAGAGCGACGGGCGCGATCGACAGCGCCGCGAGGAGAACGAGCGAGCGAAGCATGCGAGACCTCCGGAGGATCCTGCCGTTGCAGGAGCGTAGAACTGCGCGCAAAACCGTGTTTTGCTGGCCGATTTCCGCTTGTCCAAACTGTTGAGAAGCGGACCGCTTGTACGCGAACGGACCTTCGAGTCAACGAGGATCGGCGCGCGAGCCCTCGTGCACCTGTCCGACGGGGTTTCTACGGGGCCCGAAAATCAACGGGTTGACGCCGTCAGGACTCCGACGTTCGGCGTAGCGCACCGGCCCATGGTCTTCCTTTGACCTCCAATGATGTGCAGGAATATGTTGGTGCTGCAGCTACACGGGGGGCTCGCCACTTGAAGACGGAGGCTCACCATGGGTGTCTCGCGCTTCGCTCCTGCGGCCGTCGCGCTCGGGCTCGTCGTGCTCGCTGCGGGCCTCGCGTGCGGAAACAACCACGCGGTCAGCACCTCGCACTCGCAGATCCGCGCCGATCCGCAGACGCTGAGCTTCGGCGAACACGCTGGCGGCACGGCCAGCACGCTGCCGGTCACGCTGCACAATGACGGCACGCTGGTGCTCACCATCGCCTCGGTCTCGATCGCCGGGGACACGCGGCACGCCTTCAGCATCGGCGCCGCGCCCACGCAGGTCGCGATCGGCGGCAGCGCCATCGTCGAGGTCACCTACACCGCCCCTGCGAGCGAGGGAGCAGACGGCGCCACCCTCGACATCAGCAGCGACGCCGACAACGCGCCCGCGCTCTCGATCTCGCTCGCCGGGCACAGCGTGCTCGCGTGCACACCCGAGACCGACGCGGCGTTCTGCGCGCGCCAGGGCAAGAACTGCGGCGCGCTCAGCGGCACCGACAACTGCGGCAGCGCCCGCTCGGCCGCGAGCTGCGGGACCTGCACCGCGCCGCAGGCCTGCGCCGCCAAGGGCACCGCCAACGTGTGCGAGACGCCGAGCTACGCGCTGAGCGTCACCGTGGTCGGCGCCGGCTCGGTCACCTCCACGCCCGCGGGGATCGCGTGCGGCTCCACCTGCGCGGCCAGCTTCGACGCCAACACCAGCGTCACGCTCGGCGCGAGCGCGACCACGAGCAGCGCGTTCTCCGGCTTCAGCGGCGACTGCAGCGGCGCCACCTGCGCGCTCACGATGACCGGCGCCAAGAGCGTGACCGCGACGTTCATTCCCCTGCGCACGCTGACCGTCACCACCAGCGGCAGCGGCGGCGGCGCGGTGTCGTCGACCTCCACGCCCGCGATCGCGTGCGCGGCCAGCGCGGGCTCCTCCAGCGGCACCTGCGCGCTCCAGGTCCCCGACGGCGCCACCCTCACGCTCGGCGCGGCCGCCTCCTCGACCTCGCGCTTCGGCGGCTGGAGCGGCGCGTGCTCCGGCGGCGGCGCGTGCACCTTGTCGATGACCCAGGATCGCACCGTCGACGCGAGCTTCATCGCCACGTACTCCGTGAGCGTCGCCCTCGCCGGCAGCGGCAGCGGCGCCGTCTCGTCCACGCCCGCGGGCCTGAGCTGCCCCGGCACCTGCTCGGCCACCTTCGACTCCGGGACCTCCGTGGCGCTCACCGCCGCGCCCGCGGGCAGCAGCGTGTTCAACGGCTTCAGCGGCGACTGCACCGGCGCGACCTGCGCGCTCTCGGTGACCAGCACCAAGAACGTCACCGCCACCTTCGCCTCCTTGCGCACGCTCACCATCGTCGCCAGCGGCAGCGGAGGCGGCGCGGTGTCGTCGACCTCGACGCCCGCGATCGCGTGCACGGCCAGCGCGGGCACGACCAGCGGCACCTGCGCGATCCAGCTCCCCGACGGCGCCAGCGTCGCGCTCTCCCAGGCCGCCTCCTCGACCTCGCGCTTCGGCGGCTGGAGCGGCGCGTGCTCGAGCAACGGCGCGTGCAGCGTCTCCATGACGCAAGACCGCACGGTCGGCGCGAACTTCATCGCCACCTACTCTGTCAACGTGACGCTCGCGGGCGCGGGCAGCGGCGCGGTCTCGTCCACACCAGCGGGCGTCAACTGCCCCGGCACCTGCTCGGCCATCTTCGACTCCGGGACCTCCGTGGCGCTCACCGCCGCGCCCTCAGGAGGCAGCACGTTCAGCGGCTTCAGCGGAGCGTGCACGGGCGCGAGCTGCAGCTTCCCCTCGCTCGGCGCGATCGAGGACGTCACGGCGACCTTCGCCACCTCGGGCGTCACCTGGTCGCTCGGCGGCTCCATCACCGGCCTCTCGTCGTCGATCACCCTGCTCGAGGGCAGCGACCCGCTCACGCTCACGCACAACGGCCCGTTCACCTTCACCTCGCGCATCGGTGACGGCGCGCACTACAGCGTGAGCATCTCCACGCCGCCCTCCTCCCCCGCGCAGACGTGCACGCTCAGCAACGCCAGCGGCGACGCGCACGCCGACGTGACCAACGTGACCATCGACTGCACGCCCGCGGTGCTCCTCGGCGGGCTGGACGGGCCCATCTCGCTCGGCCTGCGCGGCTCGCGCCTCTACCTCGCCACCAACCTGCCTCCGGGCCTCGACTGCTACTCGGCCACCGGCTCGGGCGACAACTTCATCACCGTGCCCGTCACCGGCGGCACCTCCACCATCATCGCGCCCGTCGATCACAGCGCGGGCAACTGCGGCTTCTACGGGCCCGTCTTCGACTCCAGCACGGTCTATTGGGCCAACTACGCCGACGGCCGCGTGGGCAAGGCCAACCTCGACGGCAGCTCGCCGGGCACCGTGTACAACGGCAGCGGCTACATGAACTCGATCGGCATCGACGCGGTGGGCGGCTCGCTCTTCCTCTTCAGCTACTCGAGCTACCAGATCGTGCGCGTGTCCACCTCCGGCACAGGCGCCACCACCTTCGCGTCGATCGGCAGCATCAACGGCATCAACGACGCCAGCGACGCCAGCTACCTCTACTGGGCCGACTACATCGCCGGCACCATCAACAAGCTCGCGTTCTCGACCGCGCCGCTCCCGGGCACGCCCACCAAGCTCACCGGCGAGACCTATCCCTACGTGCCCTACGTGACGTCCTCGCGCGTGTTCTGGATCGAGAACGGCCTGGGCGTCGTGCGCCAGGCGCCGCTCGATCT
The DNA here is from genome assembly GCA_018266095.1 of Deltaproteobacteria bacterium. GTDB lineage: Bacteria > Myxococcota > Myxococcia > Myxococcales > 40CM-4-68-19 > CAIWCD01. The sequence goes on along the minus strand of JAFEBC010000588.1, from coordinate 2,484 downwards.
CTCGAGCAAGTCCGACTTCGTCGCCGGACTCAACTCGCCGAACAGCATCGTCGCCGACGCGAACGCAACGTGGATCATCGACGCCGGCACCGCGGGCAACAACTACACGGACGGCCGCGTCCTCTGGGTCCCCAACGGCAGCCAACCCATCGTGGTAGCGTCGCAGCTCTTCTCACCGCACGACCTCGCCGCCGATTCGACGCATGTCTACTGGCTGCAGAGCAACACCACCTCGGGCAACACGCGCTACAGCGACGGCGCCATCCGCATGATCGTCAAGTGACCGAGCCGCACACGCGCCCCGCGGGCGCAGGAGCCCACATGAACAAGTTCGTGCACGTCGAGTTGAACACGGGCGACACCAAGGCCGCGAAGGCCTTCTACAAGGGCCTCTTCGACTGGAAGTTCGAGGAGATGCCGGGCCCGATGCCGTACACGATGCTCGACACGGGCGCGAAGGACGCGGCGGGCGGCATCACGCAGAAGCCGATGGCCGAGGCGCCGACGCAGTGGCTCGCGTACGTCGAGGTGGCGAGCGTGAAGAAGACCATCGCCAAGGCCAAGGCCAAGGGCGCGCAGATCGTCGTCGAGTACATGCCGATCCCGGGGATGGGCGCGCTGGGCATCTTCATCGATCCGACGGGCGCGTCGCTGGGCGTGTGGGAGTCCGAGCCGAAGAAGAAGCCGGCGAAGAAGCCGGCCAAGAAGGCGAAGAAGAAGTAGCTCGACCTTCGATCACTGCGGGGCAGGCGGCTGCTTGCCCCACGCATCGAAGCCGCGCCAACCGAGCGTGAACACCAGCGCCGGAGCGCCCCAGAACTCGCGGCCTGCGGGATAGAGGCCCGTGCGCAGCGAGGCGCCCGCTTCGAAGGCGCCGTGACGGCCGCGCACGCCCGCGCCCGCAGCGAAGGCGGTGCAGTCGATCGGACAGGTGCCGCCGGATGCGCCGCCCACCTCTGCGATCACGTCGAGCCACGGCTTGGCGTGCCAGGCGCCCACGACCGAGCCGTCCCAGCCCGTGCCTGAACCGGAGTCCGAGGGCGCGAGCGCCTGCGTGGTCGAGAGGGACAGCGGGCCGAGCTCGATGCCGAGCGCGAGGTAGAGGCGCAAGAGCGGCAGGCGCAGACCGTCCGCCGACGAGCCGAGGCCGAAGGACACATCGCCGCCGAGGACGAGGCTCACTTGATCCTGCGTGAAGATCGCGTCGCGCACGCCGAGCGCGGGCCACACCTTCGCGCCGCTGTCGGTGAGCGCGGGCGCGCTCTGCGCGTTGAGCCCGAGCGAGAACGTGTACCGATCGGTGCCGCCTTCGACATCGAGCCCGCCCGCGAACACTTGATTGCGCTGCGCGGTCGCGCCCAGCTCCGGCTGCAGCCGCAGCGCCACGGACAGGCCCGGATCGATGAACGCCGTGGGCAGCGGGGTGGCGGCGCCGGTCGCGTTCGTTCCGCCGAGGACGCCCGCGTGCTTGCCCGGCGGCAGCACCGGCGCAGGAGGCGGAGGAGGCGACTTCATGCGCGCGGCGACCTCTGCAGAGCCGATCACGCGCTCGCCCCACAGCGCCTCGACTCGCGTGGATCCCTCCGCGGGCTCTTGCAGCATGGTGCGCGCGGTCGCGCCATCGAACGTCAACGGAAGCGCGTGACCATCGCTCGTGCGCGCGGTGATCGCCTGCGACGTGAACGGCTCTCCGGCGGCGTCGCGCAGCTCGATCGACACCGCGTGCTGGAGCGAATCACCCGCCGCGGGCGCGATCTGCACCGCGGCGCTCGGGGCATCGATCGCGATCGGGAGGCGCAACGGCTTCGCACCCTGCGCGCTCACGACGACCTCCGTCGCGCCGACGTCACGCACGCTCAGCTCACCCTGCGGCAAGTCCTGCGCCGCGCCCTTCCCCACCGCGAGCTGCACGCCTTGCGGGCCCTCGATCGTCAACGTGAGTTGACCAGTTGCGCGCAGCGCGAGCTCACCTATCGCAGGCACTTCAGCAGACGCGCGCACCGACACCACCAGCACGCGCAGCGTCTCGGACGCCGGACCAGGCAATCCCTTCGCGTCCACCGCGCGCACGCGCGCAAACAGCGCACCGACCGGCAGCGCCTTCGCGATCTGCAGCGGCTCGCCCGCCTTCACCGCGGTGTCGATCGCGCGATCGTAGAACCCCGCGTCCCGCGCCACCTGCACGCGATAGACCGCCGCGCGCGCCGTCTCCTTCCAAGCGAGCTGCGGCGCCGCCGGCCGATTCGCGAACGACCACGCGAGCAGCACGGTGTCCGTGGACCACTGCGGCGCCTCCGGCAGCGGCGTCGGCGGCTCGGGCGCCTTCCCCTGCTCCACGCGCGTGCCGAAGCCCCTGTGCACCTGCACCTGCTTGCCCGACGCGGACACCTCCGCCTTGCCCGAATACACCGCCACGCGGCTCATCTTCGCCGCGTCGACGCCCACGCCCGTCTTCGCGCCCGAGGTGAACGCGACCATCGCCGC
>JAFEBC010000587.1 GCA_018266095.1 Deltaproteobacteria bacterium | reverse complement strand
GTGCTGTTCTTCTGCTCGCCCGAGAGCGTCGTGACGCCGCCTGTGCGCGAGAGCGTGTACGTGGACGCGCCGAGCGTGAGCTTGGGGCTGGCGAAGGCCGTGAACGGCGCGGGGACGAACGAGGGCACGGAGAGCGTGAGCGTCATGCCGAGGTCCGTGGACGCGCTCGCGGGGCCGTCGCCGCCCTCGCCCACTCCGGAGTCGACGAGGCCGCGGCCGATGGAGCCCTGGAGCCACACGGGGCCTGCGGGCAGGACGCCTGCGCCCGAGAGGAGGCCGAGCGCGCCGTCGCTGCCGAGCGAGAGCTGCGCGTAGAGATTGGCGCCCGCGACCCACTTGACCGTCCCTGCGCCGTCGAGCGCGGTCTTGAGCCCCGAGGCCGCGAGCGTGGAGCCGTCGATCGAGCCCGCGGCGCTGCCGACGAGGAGGAACGCGCGGCTCGCCTGGACGTTCCCGATGAGCTGCGCGGGGAGGAGCTTGCCCAACTGGAAGCGTCCCGGATCCTTGGCCACCAGCGCCGCCGTCCAGCCGCCGGGCGCGGCCTTGAACACGTAGAGCGAGAGGTTCGAGCCCTGGCCGAGCCCGACCTGCCACACGCCGGGCCCCGCGGGCGTGATCGCCTTCTGCGCGAGCTGCGCCAGCTCGGGCCGCGCGCTCAAGAAGGCCTGGATGTCGTCGGCGTCGGCGGCGCGCGCCTGCGACGACGGGAGCGAGAGCAGGAGGACGGCGAGCAGCGGCGTCAGGATCGATCGGGCGTGACGGGGCATGGTTCGCTCGCGCTCAGGGCAGCAGGAGGTGGGTGACGATGGTCGCCTGCACGTCGGAGGCCCAGAGGACCTCGGCGTGGTTGTAGGACTCGGTGACGTGCTGGTCCTCGAAGCCGAAGTGCGAGCTCGAGTCGGTGACGAGCAGGTCGCCGCCCGGCTTGAGCTCGGGGAACGACGAGCCCAGGCCCGCGGGGAAGTCGAGGATCCGGTGCGGCTTGGACTCCCAGTGGTACTCGGTGCCGGGGCGCTTGATGGCGCCCATCTTCTTCCAGACCTTGTGCGGCTCGGCGCTCTCGGCGGTGTAGACGTACGCGTACCCGTAGGCGATGCGGGGCGAGTCGCCGCCGAAGGTCAGCACCTGGACCTTGGGCACCTTCACCTCGTCCTTCTCGATGTCCTTGTAGATGGCGCCGCCCTGGGCCAACTCGCGCGCGCCGCGCAGGCCCGCGATCTTCACCAGCGCGTTGATGCTGCCATTGAGCCCGCCGGTGACCGAGGAGACGGCCTTCGAGACGTCGTCGCGCACGACCTTGGGGACGATGTCGAGATCGAGGGCCTTGCCGGGCGAGCCGAGCGCCTTCTGGAACTCGGCGCCCTGGGTGGCCATGCTCGAGCCGTGGTGCGGCGTGTGCAACGTGATGAGCCAGCGCACGCGGTCCCAGCCCGGGCGCTTGGTGGCGACCACGACCTTTAGCAGCTTGCGCGCCAACCGGCCCCCGCGAGAGTGGCCGATGAGGGCGAGGGGCAGCTTCTGCTGGGCCGTGTCGGCGGCGAGCTGGTCGAAGGCCGCGAGCGTCGAGGGCCAGGCGGCGTCGAAGGTGTCGCCGTCGAGGCAGGCGTCGGTGGGGAAGCTGCCGTCGTCCATGCACGGCACCTGGTCCCAGGTGGCCACGCCGAAGCCGAAGGCGTTGAGCTTGGAGGCGAAGCTGTGCGCGGCGTCGGCGTTCTGGTCGACGGGCGAGAGGCCCACGCTGTCGAGGCCGGCCTTGAGGTGCTCGGAGGTGCCGGTGGAGGAGTCGACGCTCGAGCGGTGATCGAAGTGGCCGTCCTTGATGCTCCAGGCCGAGCCGGGGTCGGTGAAGTGGCGGCTCGACGATGCGAGGCCGTGGATGAGCAGCACCGCGGCCCTGCCGGTGAGGCCGGGGCGGTACTTGTAGTTCGAGGGTGCGGCGGCGGCGGGCAGCGCGAGGCCGAGCGCCAAGACGGCCCAGGCGGCGGAGGGGCTCAGCAGGCGAGGCAGGCGGGTCATGGGTCATCCTTTCGTCGGGCGGTGCGCACGGGCGCGGTCAGGGGACTCACAGGTCGGCGCAGCGCGCGGCCCCGGCGCGCTGGCCCTTCTCGTAGGCGTCCAGGGACCCTCCCGCGGCGTACTGCGCGGCGAGGTCGCTGCAGGCGCGGGCCTCGGCGGCGCGCTGCGCGTAGCACTCGGTGACCATCGCGCGCAGGAACTGGGCGTCGCAGGCCGACTTGGTCTCGCCCGGCGTGAGGTAGCAGACGTCCCGGCGCAGGCAGGCGGCGCCGAAGAGCTCGTTGTGCGCGCGCAGCGATTCGGGGGTGAGCTTGTGTTCTCCCTCGAGCAGCGGCTTGGGCGGCTGGCAGGCGCTCTGCCCGGCCTTGGTGAGCATCGCCAGGAGCGCGTCCTTGCACGCCTGGCTCGCGCCCGCCGCGAGGCACACCGACGAGGACGTGCCCTCGGTGCCGAGGAGGCCTCCGCCGCAGCCGCAGCCCTCGCTGCAGCCGGGCACCTCGCGCAGGCCGCGATCGCAGACGGGTCCCTTGCGCTCGCCGACGCAGCAGGCCCGCTGGCCCTGGCCGCCGCAGGGCGTGACCGGGTGGCGCGCGGCGATGGCTCCCGCGAGGAGGGCGGCCGCGGCGATGGCGAAGGTGGTCCCAGACATGCTCCAGCACCGAGAGCAACCCGCGGGCCAGCCTCGCGCCGCTCTCGGGGGCGCCCGCCAATCCCGCGTGATCCGTGCGGATCGGGACCGATCCCGGGATCGATCCCGCCCCCTGGCGGCCCCTTCAACGCAGCGCGCGAATCTTGAGGCGCAGGCCCGGATCGGCCACCGACCAGGCGCGATCGAGCTGCTCCAACAGCGGCCTCGCCTGCGCCTCCCGCCCCGTCGCCAGGTAAAGGTCCGCCAGGCGCAGCCGCGCCGCCTCGGAGTCGAACGCGTGCTCGACGAGCTGGATGGGCGTGATGGTCACGGCGAACGCCTGCTCGGCCTCGGTGTCGGCGTCCGAGGCGTCGAGCGCCAGCGCGGCCTCGAACGCGAACTGCAGCTTGTCCCCCAGCGGCACCGACATCGACGCGCGCCAGAGGTCGCTCGCCTTGGCGCTCCCCAGGACGAGCCGCACCAGCGGGAGCGTGCGCAGGCGGGCCCGCACCAGCGTCATGCTGTCGCCCGCGGCGCGGCGGACGAGCTCGGCGTCCAGGGCGTCCAGGGCCTTGCGCGAATCGGACAGCTTGCGCCCCGCGCGATCGCGGGCGAGGGCGAGCTCGGTGCGCGCGCTGGCCGTGGTCAGGAGGGCCGGCGGGCTGGCGTCGAGCGTGCGCTCCATCCAGTCGAGATCCTCGGAAGACAGCGGCGCGGCGCCCGCGCGCCGGTGGAGCGTCATCAGATCCGTCCCGGCCCTCAGCGCCCGCGCGGTGGCGCCCGAGGCCTTCGCGCCCGCGAACTGCGCCCGCAGCGCGCTCCCCGCCGCCGCCACGCGCCCCGTGAGCAAGAGGCCGTTCAGGCGCAGGCGCGCCGCCACCGTCTGGGGCCAGGAGTTGGTCCACGCCAGCGTCGGCACGGTGATGCGGTCGATGCGCGTCGGGTCGCCGCTGGTGAAGGCGATGAGCGTCTCGGGGATGTAGCGATCGGTCAGCGCCACGCCCAGCTTCTGCGCGAAGAGACAGGCCGCCTCGGCCTCGGGGATGCGCCCGGTGGCGATGAGCAACTCGATGCGCTCCGTGGAGCAGACCTGCTCCGGGTTCGCCGCCACCAGCCACTGCACCAGCCGGTCCGAGGCCGCCGGATCGTCGCTCGCCGTGGCCCAGTGCAGGGCGATGAGGCTCTTGCGGGGCCAGCGCGCGTGCAGCTCGCCGGCCAGGGCCTCCAGGGTCTCGAAGTCGTGCGCCTGCTCCAGCGCCGCGGCGTAGAGGAGGCCCACGTCCAGGTCGTCGGGCGAGGTGCTGTAGGCGCGCTTGAGCTGCGCGAGGCCGGCCTCGGGGGCGTCCTGCGCGTCGGCCACCGCGACATAGCCGCGCATCGCCGCGGCGCGATCGGGCGGCAGGCGATCGAGGTTGGCCAGGAGCTGCTTGCGCGCCTCGCTCACGGTGGCCGGATCGCGCTCGACGTGGAAGAGCATGAAGTGCGCGAAGGGCGAGCGCGGGTCCTGCGCCAGCACCGCGCGCGGCTCCTGGGCGTAGTCGCGGATCACCATCGCGGTCCGGCGGCGCCACATCGCGCGCACGGCCCGGGCCGCGGGCTCATCGGAGGCGCCCCAGCGGTGGATCTCCTCGGCGCTCAGCGGGAGGGTCCGCGCGCGGGCCGCCAGCGTCTGGGCCAGCTCGAGCGCGGCCGCCAGCGGGGTGTCGCCGCGGGCCTCGACGTGGCTGCCCTGCAGGTCCGCTTCGAGCACGAAGCCCTTCGCCGAGGCCGAGAGCCGCGTG
>JAFEBC010000586.1 GCA_018266095.1 Deltaproteobacteria bacterium | reverse complement strand
GATGCCGAGCGTGGCGCTGATGTTCGGCGCGGAGTCGCCGGCCGACGCGTACGCGGGGAATTGGATGCCGTTCCACGAGCTGTTCCACCTCGGGAATCCGCGCGTGGCCACCAAGGTGCGCTGGTTCCTCGAGGGCTCGGCGACGTACTACCAGGACGTGCTGCGCGCGCGGGCGGGCGTGCGCACGGCCGACGAGATGTGGGGCGACCTGTGGGACGGCCTGCGGCGGTTCTGCGACCCGATGCACGGCGATTCGCTGCACGTGGAGTCCGAGAACCTGCGCCACACGCACCGCTGGATGGAGGTCTATTGGGGCGGCGCGTGCCTGTTCTTCAGAGCGGACGTGGCCATCCGCGCGCGCTCGAACGGCGCCGAGAGCCTGGACACGCTCTTGCGCGCGATGCGCAAGGACGCCGAGCAGGTGCCGCTGACCGAGGAGCAGCTCATCCAGCGCCTGGACGCCGCCGCGGGTCAGCCGATCGCGCACACGATGGTGGACACGAGCCAGCCGCTGCCGGGCCTCGCCGAGACGCTGGAGCTGTTGGGCGTACACCCGACCGGGCCTGAATCGGTGACGTTCGCGCAGGCGCCGCAGAGCTGGATCCGCGACGCCATCTTCGCGCCCGACGGCGTGGGCCGCGGGCCTACTTCGGGTCCGCGCAGCAGCGGAAGCCCACGTTGACGTCGTGCTTGCCCGGGTCGAGCCGGCGCCGGCTGGAGCAGCGGTCGTCGAATGAGGGCCGCGTGGCCGAGCCGCCCTTGACCGCCTTGTCGCCAGTGCCGCCCTCGAACGCCGACGTGGTCCACTCGGCCGCGTTGCCCGAGAGGTCGAAGAGGCCGTAGCCGCTCTTGCAGCGCGTGAACGCGCCCACCACCGTCACCCGGCGCGGGGTGTTCGCGCGGTCCTGCGTGTTGCACGCGTCCGCGTCGAAGCCGCCGCCGTAGGGGAAGCGCAGGTCCGACGGGCCCTTGCACGCCTTCTCCCACTCGTCCTCGGAGCAGAGCCGCTTGCCGTCGCGCTTGCACGACGCCTCCGCCTCGCTGAAGGCCGCGCCGACCTTGGGGAGCTTGCCCGGCTGGTTCGGCCACTCGTAGAGGTCCATGCAGTACGCTTTGACATCCACGGAGGCGAGCGCGCGATCGCCGAAGTTGCGCAGGTCGTCGGCCGCGTCGGTGCCCACGTGCGCGGCGCCGCCCGGGATGAGCCGCATGCCGTACGGGCACGACGACTCCGACTGGCCCACCGAGGGCGCAGCCGCGAGCGCGGTGGCGGCCGCCTTGGGCGCGGGGTCGGCGGGCTTGGCAGGCGCAGCGCCCGAACCATTCGGCGCGGCGCTCGCCAGCTCCTGCGCGGCCCGCTTGGACGTGCTCTTGGACACCATCAGGTCGTCGTCGCCGAGGCCCGCGATGGCGCCGGGCGGGGGCTTGGCGGCCTCCGGTGCTGGCGCAGCGGCAGGTCCGGGAGCAGCGCCAGCCGCGGGCGCAGCGGCCGCGGGGGCCTTCGCGGGCGTGGGCGCCGAGGCCTTGTCTGTCTTGGCCTTCTCGGCCTTGGCCGCGCGCTGAGCCGCAGCCTCGGCCACCGCCGCCTCCTGGGCCTGCTTGCGCGCCTCGCGACGCTCCTTCAGGCGATCGAGGAACGACTTCTTCTTGTCTGCCTTGGACGGCGCTTCGGCCTTCTCCGGCTTCTCGGCCTTCGCGGGCGCGGGCTTCTCCGCCTTCGCCACCGGCGCGGCCTTCGCCTCAGGCTCTGGGGGCCTGGCCGCCGCCTCGGGCTTCGGGTCCGCCTTGGCCGTCTCCGCCTTCGCCTCGGCCTTGGACGCCTCGGGCTTGGCCGCGTCCTTCGAGTCGGACTTGGGCGCATCCGCCTTGGCCGCCTCGACGGGCTTCGTGTCGGCCTTCTTCTCGTCCGCCTTGGCCGCCTCCTTCTCGGGCGGCGCGTCCGACGACATCTTGCTCACGCCCCACGCGCCGAGCGCGATCAGCACCACGAGCCCGATGGCGATGAAGGGGACGGGCAGCTTCTTCTGCTCGCTGACGCCGCCGAAGGTCGGCCCCGGGGGACGCGACGGCGAGATCTCCGCCACCGCGGCAGGGGCCACCGCGGGCTTGTCGTCGAGGGCCTTGGCGACCTCCTCGACGGTCGCGGCCGGGAGCGCCTGGAACGCGGGCGTCTGCACGCCGATGGCGGTCGCCGAGGCGCCAGTGGCGGCCGCCCACTCTGGATCGTTCGAGCCGGCGCGCCGGCCGCGGACCTCCTCACGGCGGTTCTTGCGGCCACGCCCGCGCCGGCCCTTGCGCTCGCGCTCGACGTCGTCGCCCTCGCTGGCGTCGTCCTCCGCCTGGCCTTCTGGCTCCTGCGGCGCAGGGGGCGCGGGAGGAACCGGCGCGGCGGCGAGGGGCGCGGGCGGCGCGCTCGTCTGCGGCGCGGCAGGAGGCGCGGGCGGCACGCGCGGCGTGCTCACGGGCGTCAGCGGGTTCGGCTTCACTGCCGTCTCTGCCGTCAGCAGCTCGGGCGTCGCGCCCACGCTCGCGGCCACGCGCGCGATGTCGGCCTGGCTCTGCGCGCCCCCTTGCGCGACCATCGCCACCGGCGCCGACGGAGTCTGCGACAGGGACATCGCGGCCGCGGGAGCGCTCGGCGCAGGGACGGCCACCGGCATCGCGGGCGGGGGCGCAGACGGCACGAACGGCGCCGGGGCGAACGCGGGCGGCCGCTCGAACTTCGCCGGCTGCTGCAGCTTCTCGGCGACCTTCGAGGCCTCGACCTCCGCCAACTGCCGCGCGATGCGCACGCGCGGATCGGTCTGCGCCGACTCGACCACCACGTCGTCGTCTTCGCGCTTCGCCGCAGGCTGGGGCGGAGGCGTGTGCGCCCGACGCGCTGGCTCGCCGCCCTCGGTCACCGCTGTGAGGGCGTCCGCCAGTTCGACCGCGTCCGCGAAGCGGTCCTGCGCGCGCGGCGCCGTGGCCTTCTGGAACACCGCCGCCACACCCTTCGGCAGGTCCGGGTTCTTGGCCAAGAGGTCGACGCCCGGCTCCCAGGCGAGGCCCGTGAGCATCTCGCCCAGCATCACGCCCAGCGACCACACATCCGTGCGCGCGTCCGGCCGGTCGAGCGGCCCCGCGTCGGGCGGGAAGAACCGCTGCACGCCCGCCGCCTTCTGGGCCGCGGCGAACGGCGCGCGCGGGAGCGAGGTGGCCAGCGCGAAGTCGGTCAGCTTGAGCAGATCCGGCAGCACCACCACGTTGTCAGGCTTGAGGTTCCCGTGCGGGAACGTGCCCGCGGCCGCATCCAGCGCCGCCGCGATCTGCGCCACGATCGGCTCGACCTCGCGCAGCGCGAACCCCTGGCCCTTCTGCCGGCGCAGGTCGATGATGCGCTGGAGCGTCAGGCCCTCGAGGAACTGCTGCGCGATCCAAGGCTTGTCTCCGTCGAGCCCGGCCGCGAACACGCGCGCGATGTTCGGGTGATCGAGCGCCTGGATGCGCTTGCTCTCCGAGAGGAAGAGGGACCGCTCGTCGTCGGTCTGCAGGAAGCGCGGCGAGAGCACCTTGAGCGCGACGTCCTCGCCGACCGCGATGTCGTGTGCGCGGAAGACCCAGCCCAGCGGCCCCGCGCCCAGCGCGTCCTTGATCTGGAAGCGGCCCGACACGCCGTCGGCGGCCTTGTACGGCGCGCCCTCGATCGACACGCGGTGGCGGCGGCTCCCCTGACCGAACCCTGCGCTCCCCGGCTTCATGCCGAGCGCGAACGGCTGACCGCAACCCGGGCACTTGTCGGCGCCGTCCTTGACGTGGGCTCCACAGCGATAGCACAGCACAGCGACACACCTCGGGGCGCCCGTGCAGGCGGGCGGCGGCTACGAAATGGAGCGCATTTTACGCGGTCTGGAGCGAGGGATCGAGAGGGCGGGGGTACGGCGATCGGAGGATAACGCGCTGAGACGTCCGCGGTCCCCGGGGCGTGGGCTTAACGTCCGCGGTCCCGGGGCGTGGGGAGGGTGCGCCCTCCGGGAGGCCTGCGGCTGGAGCTCCGCGGTCCCGAGGCGTGGGGAGGGTTGCGCCCTCCGAGAGGCCTGCGGCTTGGAACTCCGCGGTCCCGGGGCGTGGGGTGGGTTGCGCCCTCCGGGAGGCCTGCGGCTTGGAACTCCGCGGTCCCGAGGCG
>JAFEBC010000585.1 GCA_018266095.1 Deltaproteobacteria bacterium | reverse complement strand
TCCCGGCTACGGACACAAGGTCACGTCGGTCAGGTTCAGCGCGTCGACGGCCTGAAGCGTGACCGCGTCGGTGGCCTGCATCGCCGAGAGGGTCAGCACGGGCAGGTCGGCCGCGTTCGCCGGCGCGACGAAGGTGAAGCTCAGCGCTGTCCAGCTCTGGTTGCTCTGCGCCAGCGGGCCTGCGCCGCGCGAACCCGAGACGTCCACAGACCCCGGACCGTCCAAGTCGATCTCCAGCAGCGGCGACGGATTCCCGCCCGAGCAGCCGACAGCGAGACACAGAGCGATGACGGCGACGCCGACGTACCCGCGCAAGCGAACCCCCAAGGCGACCGTTGGATGCGACCAATGTCTACCCCAGGACAAATGGTCCGCAACAGTCCGGAGTCACGGTCCCCCAGTCCGGCCACCGCGACCGCCGAATCCCGCGGCCCCCACCGGCACCTCAATGCCCGGCAGTTCCGCGTGCTTCCTCCGCATTCCTGCCTTGACAGCCCTTCGTCGATCCTTACTGTACGCGCGCACTGAAGGGCCGGCGCCGGAATGGCGTGCCCTCACAGGAGATTTCGAACATGAAGAAGACCATTGGCATCGATCTGGGCACCACCAACTCCGTCGTCGCGGTGATGGAAGGCCGCGACCCGAAGGTGATCGAGAACGAGGAGGGCTCGCGCATCACGCCGTCCGTCGTCGGCTTCACCAAGGAAGGTGAAGTGCTGGTCGGCCACGTCGCGCGCCGCCAGGCGATCACCAACCCCGAGAACACCGTCTACTCGATCAAGCGGTTCATGGGCCGCAAGTTCGACGAGACCGCGGACGAGCGCCGCCGCGTGCCGTACAAGGTCGTGAAGGCGGACAACGGCGACGCGGGCGTGGAGATCTACGGCAAGCGCTACTCGCCTCCCGAGGTGTCCGCGCGCGTGCTGCAGAAGCTCAAGCGCGCCGCCGAGAACTACCTGGGCGACACCGTGACCGACGCGGTCATCACCGTGCCGGCGTACTTCAACGACGCCCAGCGCCAGGCCACCAAGGACGCGGGCCGCATCGCGGGCCTCGAGGTGAAGCGCATCGTCAACGAGCCCACCGCGGCGGCGCTGGCGTACGGCCTGGACAAGAAGAAGGACGAGGTCATCGCCGTGTTCGACTACGGCGGCGGCACGTTCGACATCTCGGTGCTCGAGGTGGGCGAGAACGTGGTCGAGGTCATCTCGACGAACGGCGACACGCACCTGGGCGGCGACGATCTCGACCAGCGCGTGATGGAGTGGCTCATCACCGAGTTCAAGACCGACTCGGGCCTCGACGTGTCCAAGGACAAGATGGTCCTCCAGCGCCTCAAGGAGGCCGCCGAGAAGGCCAAGATCGAGCTGTCGTCGACGATGGAGACGGAGATCAACCTCCCCTTCCTCACCGCTGACGCGACCGGCCCGAAGCATCTGGTGAAGAAGCTCTCGCGCGCCAAGTTCGAGGCGATGTGCGACGACCTCTTCCAGCGCGCCATCGAGCCGACCAAGAAGGCGCTCCAGGACGCAAAGAAGAACCCCAAGGAGATCGACGAGGTCGTGCTCGTCGGCGGCTCCACGCGCACGCCGAAGATCCAGGCGATCGTGAAGGAGTTCTTCGGCAAGGAGCCGAACCGCTCGGTGAACCCGGACGAGGTCGTGGCCATCGGCGCCGCGGTCCAGGCCGGCGTGCTCACGGGTGAGGTGAAGGACATCCTGCTCCTGGACGTGACGCCGCTGACGCTCTCGATCGAGACGCTGGGCGGCGTGGCGACGCCGATGATCCCGCGCAACACCACCATCCCGACGCGCAAGAGCGAGGTTTTCTCGACCGCGAGCGACGGGCAGCCTTCGGTGGAGGTGCACGTGATGCAGGGCGAGCGTCCGATGGGCCGCGACAACAAGTCGCTCGGCCGCTTCCACCTGGACGGCGTCCCGCCGGCGCCGCGTGGCGTGCCGCAGATCGAGGTCACCTTCGACATCGACGCGAACGGCATCCTGCACGTGACCGCGAAGGATCGCGCGAGCGGCAAGGAGAACAAGCTGCGCATCGAGGCGGGGTCGGGTCTGTCCAAGGACGACATCGACCGGGCCGTGAAGGAGGCGGCGGCGCACGAGTCGGAGGACAAGGCGCGCCGTGAGGAGATCGAGACGCGCAACAAGGCGGACTCGCTCGCGTACCAGGTCGAGAAGTCGGTCAAGGACATGGGCGACAAGATCCCGGCCGCGACCAAGACGGAGCTCGAGGCGAAGGTGAAGGCGGTGCGCGACGCGCTGGCCGGCACCGACGCGGCGGCGGTCAAGGCGGCGAGCGACGACCTGATGGCGGCCTCGCACAAGATGGCCGAGGAGGCCTACAAGGCCGCGGGCGCGACTGGCCCGATGCCCGACATGGGCGGCGCGGCGGGTCCGGCAGCGGGCGGCGCGCCTCCCCCGGCGGACGCGGGCGGCAAGAAGGACGACGTGGTGGACGCGGAGTTCACGGAAGAGAAGCGGAACTAAGCGCGCTCTGAAGTGACTTGCAGCACCGCAAGACGCGAGGCCCTCGGGAGAACTCCTGGGGGCCTTCGCGCTTCGGGAAGACGTATCCTAACTAGATCTTGTAGATCTTCTTCTCGCCAGCTGGACCGACAGGGCCGGGGAGGCCATCGTTCCCTGAGTCTCCCCGATCCGATTGCCCGCAGTGGCAGCACACCCTGCGGCGCCCCAAGGCGCCTTTACCGCCTGGTCCTCCTGGCCCGCCGCTCGTGTCGATCGAGAGGTGGTCAAAGGATCCCGCTGCGAGTTCCTTGTACCCAATGACAATGCTCGGGCCTTGCCCGCCTTGACCCCCAACGCCTCCGTCCGCGCCACGATCGCTGGAGTTGTGCCCGATTGCCCAATCACTGTGGTTGCAGTTTGTGCCCCTGTTGTCCCAGTCAGGCGGCGGATTGGGCGAACCCCCTGGTGAACCAGCCGAGACGATTCCACGAACTGTCGCCTTGCCCGTCTTCGGGAGGAACAGCCTGCCAGCATTGATCACCAACTTCTTCCCGCCTGCCACCTGCAAGTCCGCACCGTCTTCTACGAAGACATCGTCTGCCTTGATCTCGGTATCGTTTTGAAATGTTTGGGCAATGAGCCAAACCTTCGAGCGACGTGCCTTTGTCTTTGCTGCGACGGCGGTTGGCACTCGACTGGATCCGAGCGCCTTTTGCCGGCAGATGTTGAAAGCCGATATCTCGCTCTGACCAGCCTTGCTCTCGAAGTAAGTGACACTTGGCTTGAGCAGACTCAACAGGAACAACTTGTAGTCTGGCGCCAAAGTCGTCGCTTTTTCAATGCACCCATAGAGGGAAGCCCCGGCCTTCTTGCTAAGAACCTCGCCCTGGGCACCAGCGGTGAGACAATTCTTGACGGTCGTGTCCATCTCCGGCGTGACATGCGAGATTTGCAATTGATTGAAGGCACGCTCATCGACGGGGTGACAGCCGCATTGATCGACTACCTTCGCTGGAGTGCTCGGGCAGGCGTCATTGCCTCTGGCCGCCGTTGCGGCGACGAACATGGCGAGCAACGCAACCATTGATTGGGATCGGTCCAACGCACACCCCTCTTGCTGGTCTGACTTGTCGAATAGCGCAGCCAACCAAACAACACAACGCGCTAGAACAACACGAACTGCGCCGCCACGCCCACGAACGGCTCGACCCGAGCATGCGCGCCGTTCACGGTCACATCCGCGGCGCCGAAGCGGGCAAAGAGCATCGTGCGCGTGTGGCCGTTCGAGCGGTACGCGAGGCCACCTTCCGCGAGCGCCATCTTCGCGGTGAACAGGTTGTTGTCGAGGATCCTCTGCGTCTGCCAGTCCACGCCGGCCCATCCGCCCAGCATCGGGCCGAACCCGTCGCGCACCGGGAGCCACGTCCCGCGGGCGCCGAGTTCGGCCGACAGGACCAGGTTGTTGCAGCCGCCTGCCGCGAATCGGAATGCGCGGCCCTCGATGCCTGCGTCGACGGAGACGATGGCGTCGACGGCGTTGTGATTGTTGTCGGGCGCGTTGACGGAGAACCCCACACAGACGCCTGCGCCGAGCGTGAAGTGCGGGACGTCGGGCGAAGGCTGCGCCACGACGAGCGGGGGCGCGGCCGGCGTCGAGGAGGAGGCCTCGGCCGAGGGTGACGGAGAGGCGGAGTCGGCTGCGGGCAGGAGCGAGACCGCGGGCGTCTCGTGGGCGCGCACAGCAGACGCGGTCAGGCAGATCAGCGCGCTTGCGGCGAGGTTCAGCGTCGTCGGCTTCAGAGCAGGAGCACGCATGGTCGGCCTTCCGTACGCGCGCAGTGAGATGGCTGCGTCGCGCTCGAGGGCCAGGAGTCGCGGTGCGGGCGCGCGGTCACCGCTCCGCGGAATCGTCGAGGCGGCCTGCGGAATGTTCCGGCCCGCGCCCAACCACTTTCGCCCCTGTCGTCCTCGGGGCGCAGCGCACGTCGGCGCGACCCCGCGGGCGTAGCGGGCGCTTCAGCGTTGCTCGGCCGCCACCCTGCGCCTGATGTCCACGTAGGCCGCGCGGATGAGCCGCCTCAATGCAGCCTCGTCGGGCAGGCGGTCCGGCCGCGCCTTCACGTGCCGCATGAACTTGCCTTGTCCCTCGAGCAGGCCGGCCGGATCCGCGAGCGACGCGCCGTGGAAGAACCCGATGTTCACGTGCGCCTTGAACACGTTCACGTAGCCGAAGGCCGCGTCCCCGACGCAGGCGGTGGGATGCCCGTCGTGCAAGAGCTCCGTCACGTCCGGCCCAGCGCGCCGCAGCTCGTCGAACCACACGCGGGCGATCGCGCCGAGCTCGGGCGGACGCAACGCGAGCCACGCGTCGATCGCGGGCTGGTGACGGACGGCGCCATCGAAGGTCAGGAATGAACGCATGCCGATCTCAGCCCGAGCCCGGCCTGGGGCCGGCCAGCACGCCCTGCGTCAGCACTTTCGTGATCCACCCCGCCACCTCCGCCGGCCCCGGCGCCTCCAGGTCCGTCAACTGCTCGAAGATGAGCTTGCGCGCCATCAGCGGCGCCACGAGCAGCGCCATCGTCGACGCGACCAGAATCATCGGCGGCACGTCGTCGCGCAGCTCGCCCGAGACCACCCCCTGCCCCACGATGCGCCACATCAGCGCCACGTGGCCGTCCTCACCGCTGAAGCGCTTGAACAGCACGGCCAGCCGCTTGGACGAGATCATCGCCTCGCGCAGGATGATGCGCATCACCTGGAACTGCACGTCGGTGATGCCGTGCACGGCGCGGATGAGCCGCTCGACGCTCTGCGTGTAGCCGACGGGCACGGGCTCCTGCTCCATCGCGGCCCGGATGCCGGCCATGATGTGCACGTACGTCTCCTCGACCACCGCCAGGAACAGCTCGTCCTTGGTGCGGAACCAGTACGTGACCATCGCCGCGCTGGTGCGCGCGTCCTTGCCGATGTCGCGCAGCGAAGCGCCGTCGACGCCGTGCATGAGGAAGCGCTTGCGGGCCGCCGCCAGGAGTCGCTCGCGGATGTTGCTCTTGGGCCTCGCCATCGGTCAGCCCAACTTCTTCTTGAAGCGGAAGGCGGAGATGCACACGAGCACGGAGAGCACCGCGGCCATCCACAAGAGCTCGATGCGCAGGTCGGCGAAGCCCGCGCCCTTCAAGACGATGCCGCGCACGATGCGCAGGAAGTGCGTGAGCGGCAAGAGCTGCGAGAGGAACTGCGCCGGCTTGGGCATCGCCTCGTAGGGGAACATGAAGCCCGACAAGAGGATGTTGGGCATGATGAAGAAGAAGGACATCTGCATCGCCTGCTGCTGCGTCTGCGCGATGGTGCTGAAGACGAGGCCCAGCGCGAGGTTGCCGGCGATGAAGAAGAACGCGAGTCCGTAGAGCAGCGGCAACGAGCCCGCGAACGGCACCTTGAAGACGAGGCGGCCGAGCGTGAGGATCAGCGTCATCTGGAAGTAGCCCATGGCCACGAAGGGCGCGATCTTGCCGGCCACGAGTTCGCCCGAGCGCAGGGGCGAGACGATGAGCTGCTCGAGCGTGCCGCGTTCGCGCTCGCGCACGAGGGCCATTGCGGTGATCATGACCATGGTGAGCGTGAGGATGACGCCGACGAGGCCGGGCACGATGTAGATGGCCGTGCGCAGATCGGGGTTGTACCAGGTGACGGGCTCGAGACTTAAGGGCGCGGGCATGATGCGTGCGCCCGTGCGCTCCAAGCGCTGCAGCGTGATGTCGCTCGCGCGCGCCTGAGCCAGACCTGCCGCGGTGTTCAAGGCCGAGGCCACCGTCTGCGGATCGCTGCCGTCGACCACGAGCTGCAAGGGCGCCGTGCGGCCCGCGGTGAGATCGGCGGACCAGCGCGGGGGCACGACGAGCGCCACCTTCGCCCTGCCCTGGCGCAGCACGGCCGCGGCCTCGTCGAGGGAGTCGATGTTGCCGACGAGGTCGTAGAAGCCGGTCGCGCGCATGCGGTTGGCGAAGTCGCGCGAGGCGGCCGAGCCGTCCTGATCGAACACGACCGTGGGGATGTGGCGCACATCGGTGTCGATGGCGAAGCCGAAGAGCAAGAGCTGCATCACGGGGAGCACGACCATCATCGCCAGCGTGAGGCGGTCGCGGCGGAGCTGCAGGACCTCCTTGCGCGCGATGCTGGCGGCGCGTCCGAGCGAGCGGCCGATGCTGCCGAGGATGCTCGCGGGGCCCGGGTGGGCGCTGCTGAGGTGAGCTGTGGCGGGCGCGGTCATGCGGCCACCTGCGCGGCGCGCTCGTCGTGGTGGACCATGGCGACGAAGGCGTCCTCCACCGTGGCCCGCACGCTCTGTGACGATTGGATCACGAGCCCTTGTGCCTTGGCGACCTTCGCAGCCAGCGCTTCTGCGTCGACGCCGCCCAGGACGGCCAC
>JAFEBC010000584.1 GCA_018266095.1 Deltaproteobacteria bacterium | reverse complement strand
CGTCGACGTGCAAGACGAGGAAGCCGTGGTCCGCGATCCACTGATCGATGAGGTAGTTGAACGCAGTCTCGTGGACCTCGTTGCGGTGCGGGCCGCCGTAGACGCGCACGAGCGTCGGGTACTTCTTGGACGCGTCGAAGTCGTGCGGCTTGATGAGCGCCGTGTAGAACTCGAGCATCGACTTGGTCGTGTCGCGCGCCGCGAGCTCACTCGACGCCATGCCCCCGACGACGCGCACGGTCAGCTTGGGCATGAACGGCGGCGCCTCGGCCACGGAGGGCAGCTCGCCAGCGATCGTCCCGTCTGCGCGCACGGCGATCGACTTCGGCTCGCCCTCGGCAGGGAGCACGTGCTCCACGCGCGCGCGGGTGCGCGAGAACGACGCGGTCACGTGCTCGTCACCTGCGTGCAGGCGCGTGACGCCGCTGCCGTCGAGCTTCACCTCGTGGAGTTGGCCCTGCACGGGCGTGGGGCTCGCGGTCACGAAGACCACGCCGTCCGCTTCGTCGAGGCCGGCGATGTGCACGAAGCCCAGCTCCAGCGGCGTCAGCGTGCGCTCGCGCTTCCCGTCGGCGGCGTGCAAGTGGAGCTGCCAGCGGCCCTCGGCCTCGCTGCTCCACAGGAAGCGGCCGTCGGCCAGGAAGCGCAGGTCGCGCTCGGAGTTGAGGAAGACGTCGTCGTGCTCGCGCAAGAGCTCACGCGCGGCGCCCGTGTTCGGATCGACGGCGAGCAGGCCCAGCGTCTTCTGGTCGCGCGTGAGCACGATCATCGCCAGCGGCCCGCCCGGCTGCCAGGTGACGCGCGAGACGTACTCCCACTGCTTCGCGTCGTGGTCGATCCAGCGCGTCTCGCCGCCCGCCGCGGGCACGATGCCGAAGCGGATCTTCGCGTTGGCCTTGCCGGGCCGCGGATACGCCATGGGCGTCACCGCGTTGAACATCGCGCCCGGGTCCTGCAGCCAGAGCTGCTCGACGCCCGAGTTGTCGACCTCTTCGTAGACGAGCGACTTGCTGTCCGGCGACCACCAGTAGCCCTGGAAGCGCGACAGCTCTTCCTGCGCCACGTACTCGGCGCGCGCGTGCAACAGCGTGGTCGACGAGCCGCTCGTGAGCTGCTTCTGCATCGGCCCTGCGAGCGAGGCCACCCACAATTCGCCGCCGCGCACGAACGACACCATCGACGCATCGGGCGACAGGTGCGGATCGAAGATCGGGTGCGACGCCGCGTCCGGCCCCGCGGCCTCCTTGGCCTTCCCGCCCGCGACCGGCACCACCCACGCGCGCCCGCCGAGCTGGAAGAGCGCGAGCGTGCCATCCTCTGACAGCTCGAACTGCACGATGCCGCGCGCGGTGATGCGCATGCGCTCGCGCCGCGCCTTCTCCTCGGGCGAGAGCTGCTCGTCCCCCGCGCCCAGCACTGATTCGTTCGAGGCCAATTCGCGCGTCTGGCCCGAGGCGAGCTCGAACGCGAACAAGCGCTGCTCGGCCTTGCGCGGGAGCGCGCGCAGGAACACCGCCGTCTTCCCGTCGCGCGTCATCTGCACGCCGGTCGGGCGGCCCAGCGTGAACGACTTCGTCTGCGAGAGCGTCTCCAGGAACTTCGCGTCGGCGGCGCTGAGCGCGTTGTCGGTGGGGGCAAGACCAGACACAGGACCTCCATGAGCACAGGCAGAAGAGAACAGGATCGCCGCTGACAGCACACGCATCGGTGACATGCGGATCTCCTGCGAGAGGACTCGCGAGCTACTTCACGCCCGACATCAGCTTCTTGATCCACGGCGTGAGCACGAAGAGCACCACGGCGGCCGCGAACGACACGCCCGCGATGTTGAAGAAGAGGCTCGACATCGAGCCGTTGGGATCGAAGTGGCCCGCGATCCAGCCGCCGGCCTTGTTGCCGACGGAGAGCGAGAGGAACCACACGCCCATGCTGAGCGCGGCGACCTTCGGCGGCGCGAGCTTGGTGACCGTGGAGAGGCCGACCGGCGAGAGCGCGAGCTCGCCCCAGGTGGCGAAGAGATAGGTGCCGAGGAGCCACGCGGGGCTGACCTTCTGGCCCGTCTTCTGGAACACGAGCGCTCCCGCGCCCACGGCGAGGAACGAGCAGCCCACCGCGAGCAGGCTCCAGCCGAACTTGGCCGGGCTCGACGGCTCGCGCGCGCCGAGGCGCACCCAGAGCCACGCGAACACGGGCGCGAAGCCGATGATGAAGAGCGAGTTGATCGACTGGTAGTAGCCCGAGGGGAACGAGTGGCCGAGGACCGTGTTGTCGGTGACGCGGTCGGCGAAGAGGTTGAGCGACGAGCCGGCCTGCTCATAGGCGGCCCAGAAGAAGCTCGTGAACACGAAGAAGATGGCGATGACGATGAGCCGCTTGGTCTCCTCGCTGGTGAAGCCGCCGCCCAGCGAGGTGTCCTTGGAGCGCGCGGCGCCCTTCGCGGGGGGATCGCCGATGGCGCCCAGGTGCTTCAGGCCCAGCGCGAACTGGATCACGCCGCCGACCATGCCCACGCCCGCGGCCGCGAAGCCGAAGTGCCAGCTCGAGCCCGGGTGGAAGCCGTGCGCGCCGAGCCAGGCGATGAAGCCCGCGTCCTGCGCGAGGTAGGCGCACGCGAGCGGCCCGAGCATGCCGCCCAGGTTGATGCCCATGTAGAAGATGGAGAAGCCGCCGTCGCGCCGGTTGTCGCCGGGCGGGTAGAGGCCGCCGACGAGCGTGCTGACGTTGGGCTTGAGGAGCCCGGTGCCGAGGATGATGGAGCCGAGGCCGATGTAGAAGAGCGGCAGCGAGCGGAACGCGAGGAGGAAGTGTCCGAGCGCGATGAAGAGGCCGCCGAGCATGACCGCGCGCCGCTGGCCGAGGACCTGGTCGGCGAGGAAGCCGCCGGGCATCGCGGAGAAGTACACGAGGCCGGTGTACCAACCGTAGATCGCCGTCGCGTCCGCGACCGGGAAACCGAGGCCGCCTGCGTCGGGCGGCGCGGTCATGTAGAGCACGAGCAGCGTGCGCATGCCGTAGTAGCTGAAGCGCTCCCACATCTCGGTGAAGAAGAGCGTCTGCAGGCCGCGCGGGTGGCCGCCGAAGGTGGTCGGCGCAGCGGGCAGGGCGGTGGCGGCTTCTGACATGCGTGTCCTCGTGGAGCGAAAAGCGAGCCCAGTGCCCTATCGCATCGGCGGCCTGTGTAAAAGCGGGACGCACCCCGGAACACATGCGCCGCTTGACGAGAGGCCCGCCGATGCCCTCGACTGTCAGACGTGCGAACGCGCGGACTCTTCGCCCTCGGGGTGTCTGCGGCGGCGGCGCTGTGCGCAGTGGCGTCGGCCTGCGGCGGCAGCAGCACGTCCCAGACTGGCAACGGCGCGGACGCGGGCCAGGACGCCGGGCCGCAGTGTACAGGCGTGCTCGCGGGCTTGCTGGCGCTCCCCGATGGCGGCGGCGTCGCCACGGTCACGCTCACGGACGCGGGCTTCACCTGCATCGCGCTCCT
>JAFEBC010000583.1 GCA_018266095.1 Deltaproteobacteria bacterium | reverse complement strand
TTCGTGATGTTCCTCTTCAACTACACGCTGAACCAGATGACGCTGCTCGCGCTCTCGCTGGCGATCGGTCTGCTCATCGACGACGCAGTGGTCGTGCGAGAAGCGATCACGCATCGCCTCGACAAGGGCGAGGATCCGATGACGGCGGCGAGCAAGGGCACGGCTGAGGTCGGCCTGGCCGTGCTGGCGACCACGCTCACGCTCGTGGCCGTGTTCGTGCCCGTCGCGTTCATGCCCGGCATCGTCGGTCAGTTCTTCAAGCAGTTCGGCATCACGATCTCGGCGGCCGTGCTGGTGTCGCTGTTCATCTCGTTCACCGTGGACCCGATGCTGTCGGCGCGTCTCGCCAAGCAGCGCAAGCCGGGCGAGGTGATCAAGGAGAACGCGGTCGCCAAGTTCTTCCGCGAGGCCTTCGAGGCCACCGAGCGCGCGTACGAGAAGCTGTTGGGCATGGTCCTGCGGCACAAGTGGATCTCGCTGGGCATCGCGCTGGCGATCACGGTGGGCACGTTCAAGCTCACCGCAGGCCTCAAGGGCGAGTTCGTCTCGCCCGAGGATCGCAACCAGCTCATCGTGGACCTGCAGCTCCCGGACGCGGCCAGCCTGGAGCAGACCACGGCGCGCGCGGCGGAGGCGGAGGCGAAGGTCAAGTCCATCCCCGAGCTGCGCTCTGTGTACACGATCGTCGGCCCGAACGGCGAGGTGAACAAGGCCAAGCTGCGCCTCATCTTCACGCACAAGGAGACGCGCACGCGCAGCACCATCGAGATCAAGGATCCGCTGCGCGAGATGCGCAAGGGCATGCCGGCGACGCGCGTGTTCGTGAGCGGCCCGCCGGGCATCGAGGGCGTGGGCGACTTCTTCCCGGTGATGGTGCGCATCATCGGGCCGGACACGAAGGTGCTCAACGAGAAGGGGCAGTGGATCGCCGACTTCTTGAAGAGCATGCAGACCAAGGACGGCGCGCCCAAGACGGCGGACGTGAAGGTCGATTCGAACCCGCCCAAGGCCGAGCTGCAGATCGAGCTCGACCGGCAGCGCGCGGCGGACCTCGGGATCGCGGCGGCGCAGATCGCGACGCAGATGCGCCTGGCGGTGGACGGCGACGTGGCGGCCAAGCTGCGCGAGGGCAAGGACGAGTACGACATCCGCGTGCGGCTGCAGGAGTCGGATCGCAGCTCGCCGCAGCGGATCTCCTCGATGGACCTGTTCACGCCGCGTGGCACGCGCGCGCTGTCGGATGTGGCGACGGTGTCGCTGCAGGACGGGCCCTCGGTGATCGAGCACGAGAACCGCGAGCGGCAGATCGGCGTGTACAGCCAGCTCGCCGCGGGCGCGGCGCTCGGTGAGATCGCGCAGGACCTGCGGCAGCTCGTGAAGGACAACCCGCTGCCGCCGGGCTACTCGATCGTCTACGACGGGCAGATGAAGACGTTCGACGAGCAGAACGCAGCCTTCGCGGGCGTGTTCATCCTGGCCTTCATCTTCATCTACATGGTGCTCGCGTCGCAGTTCGAGTCGTTCAAGCACCCGTTCACCATCCTCACCTCGCTGCCGCTGGCGCTCATCGGCGCGCGCCTGGCGCTGATGCTGACGCACCGCAACCTGAGCCTCGGCGCGATGATCGGCATCATTCTCCTGATGGGTCTGGTGACGAAGAACGCCATCTTGCTCGTGGACGGAACGCTGCAGAACCTGCGCAATGGTGACAGCGTGGACGAGGCGCTGCTCAAGGCCGGACCGCGCCGCCTGCGGCCGATCCTGATGACCTCGATCGCGATGGCCATCGGCATGGTGCCGACGGCCGTGGGCAAGGGCATGGGCTCGGAGTTCCGCTCGCCGATGGCGATCGGCGTCATCGGCGGCGTGATCACCTCGACGGTGCTCACGCTCATCGTGGTGCCGATCATCTTCTCGGGGTTCGAGTGGGTGTCGGTGAAGAACATCGTGGGGCTGCCCGGCAAGCTGATGGAGCGCCTGCGCGGCAGGGCTCCCGCTGCGAACATCGCGGCGAGCGTGGACGACGCGGCCTCGTAGTCGGAGCTGATTTGAATTCGCCAGTGCGAACAGAGAGAGAACAGAACATGAACCAGAACCATGCAGCCGCACGCAGCTCCCTGGCCCTCACGCTCGCGATCGCGCTGGTCGCGGGCGCGGCGCGGGCGGATGAGCCCAAGCGCGCGGAGGATCCGGCGCCCTTCACCATCGGCGTCGACAACACGCAGCGGCGCAAGGTGACGCTGCACGAGGCGCTGGAGCTGGCGTCCAAGCAGAGCCCGGATGTGGCGGCGGCGCGGGCGCAGGCAGCGGTGGCGCAGGCGTCGGTGAGCAAGGCGTACAGCGCGTGGCGGCCGGACGTGAACGCGGGGCTGACCTTCGATCACACGAGCGCGCCGCAGGTGCTGGACTTCGGGCAGATCGCGATCCAGCTCGGGCAGGTGTTCGGGCTGCCGGTCGATCCGAACAAGGCGGCGCAGATCCCGCCGACGACGATCGTGGCCGAGAACTCCTGGTACGGGAACGCGCAGATCTCGCAGCCGCTGTTCACGCCGCAGGGCGTGTTCCTCCCCGGCATCGCCAAGCGCT
>JAFEBC010000582.1 GCA_018266095.1 Deltaproteobacteria bacterium | reverse complement strand
TCGTCCTGCAGCACTGCAAGCGCGTCGCCGAGGCCACGCTGGGGCAGGAGATCAGCGACGCCGTCATCTCGGTGCCCGCGTACTACAACGACAACCAGCGCCAGGCCGTGAAGGAGGCGGGCAAGCTCGCCGGCTTCAACGTGCGGCGCATCGTGAACGAGCCCACCGCGGCCGCGCTCGCGTACGGCCTGAACCGCGGCTTCGATCACAAGGTCCTGGTCTACGACCTGGGCGGCGGCACCTTCGACGTGAGCGTCCTGCACCTGCACGGCAACGTGATGGAGGTGCTGGCCACGGGCGGCGACACGTTCCTGGGCGGCGTGGACTTCGACAACCGCATCATCGATCACGTGCTCGAGGAGTTCCGCACCGAGACGAAGATCGACCTCACGCAGAGCCCGATCGCCATGCAGCGCATCAAGAACGCTGCCGAGGCCGCGAAGATCGACCTCTCCCTCCTGAGCAACGTGGTCCTCGAGTTGCCGTACATCACCGACCGCCGCGGCAAGCCCGTGGACCTGCGCATCCCGCTCTCGCGCGAGCGCGTGAACACGCTGGTGATGGACCTGGTCGACAAGACGTTCGAGCTCTGCGACCGCGTGCTCTCCGAGAAGAACCTGCGCCGCAGCGACATCCACGAGGTGCTGCTCGTCGGCGGCCAGACGCGCATGCCGCTCGTGCAGGGCAAGGCGCACCAGTTCTTCGGCAAGCCGCCGCGCAAGGGCGTGCACCCGGACGAGTCGGTCGCGCTCGGCGCCGCGCTGCTCGCGGAGTCGATGCAGGAGATCGATTCGGTCACGCTGGTCGACGTGCTCTCCATGCCCATCGGCTTCGCCATGGCGGGCGGGCGCTTCCGGCGCGTGATCGAGAAGAACACGCAGATCCCCGTGCAGCGCAGCTTCCGCCTGCCGCCGGTGAAGCCGGGCAGCCCGCTCGAGCTCGACGTGTTCCAGGGTGAGAGCGAGCGCATCCTCGACAACGAGTACCTGGGCACGCTCAAGTTCCCGCCCGAGGCCGCGGGGCAGCGCGTGTCGTTCAACCTCGACGAAGAGTGCCTCCTGCACGTGATGGTCGAGGGCGTGGGCACTGTGCCGAAGGAGGTGCTGCTCGCCACCAAGGACACGCCGGAGGCGCTGAAGGCGGCGTGGGCCGAGGAGAACGAGCGGCGGCGCGCGGCGGCGGAGCGGCAGATCGCGGCCGATGCGCAGAAGAAGGGCGGCCTGCTCGCGGCCATCCGCAAGGCGTTCACGGGCGAGTAGCGTCGCGCCACATCGGACAGCGCATCGGGCAGGAAACGTGGTACGTGCGCGCGCATGAGCGCACTCGTGTTTCCCTCGAAGGAGTGGTGTCAGCGCGTGGCTTCGGTGCTGCATCCGGATCCCACCGTGCAGGCCGCCGCGCGCGACTTCGGCCCGGTGACCGCTGGCTGCGTGATCGAGCGCGGCGACGGCTTGAAGCGTGATTTCTGTGTGCTGCTCGAGGCCGGGCCAGACATGGCCCCCAAGCTGACCTTCTGCGACGACGAGGACGAGCTCGAGGAGCTGGAGCCCGACTACATGGTCTGGATCGCGCACAAGCTCGCGCGCGAGCTGCTCGAGGCCACGCTGCGCGGCGAGCGCCCGGACCCGCTGCCCTTGGTGACGAGCGGCAAGGTGAAGTTCAAGGGCGACCTCGCGCGGGTGATGAAGGTGGCGCCCAAGCACGCGGACGCGGGCCTGGCGAGCTTTCGCACCATCGCCACCACGTTCCTGCGCTAGAGTCGTCCCGCACGCATCCGCGCAGCACGCACCTGGAGGACACACCGTGGCAAAGACCGTCCGTGAGCACGCGACCGACCTGGGCATGAAGGCGGTGTCCAAGCTGCTCGAGGATCCCAAGCGCGCCGAGGCGTTCGGCAAGGCGATGGGCGGCCTCATGCAGGCCAAGGAGGCGTTCGAGGAGGCGCAGGAGCGCGCCCGCAAGGCGGCGGGCCTCGTCACCCGCGAGGACTTCAAGGCCGCGGGCAAGCGCCTGTCCGCCCTGAAGCGCCGCGTGCGCGACCTGGCCAACGAGCTCGACGAGGTTCTGCAGGACGAGAAGAAGTAGCCTGAATTCTTCCTCTTGACGGGCGCGCCGCAGCATGCGAAACACGCGCCCTCTCGAGCGGGCCCCGGGCAGCAAACGGGGCGGACGCAAGGGCGATTAGCTCAGCGGTAGAGCACTGCCTTCACACGGCAGGGGTCGCAGGTTCGAATCCTGCATCGCCCACCAATTCAAATCCCGTAGGTTCTTCGCTTGGCCCTGCTGGCGCGTCTTGCGTGCTCGGGTCTGCTTGCTCGTTTGCGGACTGCCCATTAGTCTGTCCTGGTCAGGGAGGACTTATGCGCACACCCGAACCCCTCACAGCCGCCGAAGTCGCTGCTCTGGCAGGCATCGACGAAGGCCGCGTCCGCAAGGAAGTCGAGCATGGCTTCCTGGGGCACACGAGCCCGCCGCGGTTCACCTTCGTCGACCTCGTCTACTTCGAGACGGTCTCGCTCCTGAACGTCCAGTTCGGTGTCGGCGATCGCGAGAAGCTCTACGTCCTGATCAGCGACGCGCTGACGAGCGGTGGGCGGCCGAGCCGGGTAGCGCTGAGCCCGGTCCTCGAGCTGCGCCTGGACCGCGTCACCAAGGACGCGACTGGCAGGCTCGAGCGCTTCGTGAACTGGAAGAAGACGCTCTCGTCGTCGGCAGCCATCCTCGGAGGCGAACCGGTGTTCCCGAAGAGCCGCCTCGCGGTTCGCCACATTGGGGGCATGCTCTTGAGGGGCGCGCCCGTCGAGGAAGTTCGCGAGGACTATCCGTACCTGGGCGACGAGGACTTGGAGTTCGCGCCCATCTTCGCGAAGGCCTATCCGCGGATGGGGCGTCCGCGTGAGAGCTAGGCTGATCCTCGACGAGAACTTGTCGCCGAGCGTCGCCCAGGTGCTCGCTCGCGAGGATGGACTCGACGTGTGGCACGTGCGCGATCGCGGCATGCTGGCTGCGTCGGACTCCGAGGTGCTGGAGAAGGCTTACCTCGAGGAACGCGTGTTGGTCACAGCGAACGTCGAGGACTTCCTCAAGCTCGCGAGGAGTCGGGAGCTACATGCAGGCATCATCTTGTTGGAGGCGGGGGATCTGCGGCGGGAGGAGCAACTGCGAGTGATCCGGCAAGCGTTGACTGCGCTCGAAGGAGTGAATGACCTGGTCAATCGGGTCATGAGGGTGTCACGCGACGAGACGCTTTCGATCGAGGACATCCCTGCGCAGGATGACTCGCGCTAGAGACTCGATGCCGCTGCCTTCGCACGGCAGGGGTCGCAGGTTCGAATCCTGCATCGCCCACCATGCAACTCGCACCCCTTGCAGAATGGCTCTGCGACGGTCACACTCGCTGGCCTGACCGGGGGGGCGCATGTGCGCGAAAGCCTTGTTTGTGGTGGCGCTAATTCTTGCGTCTCTGTTCACGGTTGCCGCTGACGCAGCGTACATCCGCGGCCCTCGCGGTGGCTGCTACACCTACTCTGCGAGCGGCCGGAAGCGTTATGTAGACCGCTCACTCTGCGAGGGGGCTGCCGCCGCGAAGCCCGATCCGTCCGTGTTTCATCGAGGCCCTCGCGGTGGCTGCTTCAAGATCACGCCCAGCGGCAACAAGCGCTACGTCGACCGCTCGTTGTGCCGCTGAAGTCACTTCAGCGCCGACCCGCGCGCCAACAGCCACCGCAGCCCCGACAAGTGCTGCAAGTCATGGCTCGCCAAGAGCTGCAGCAACCCCCGCCCACTCAGCCGCCCATACTCCGCGAACGTCGCCGTCCGCTCGTACTCCGTCGCCCACGCGCTCACGTACGCCAGCGTCACCCGGCGCGCTGCCCTGAACTCCGCCACCACGCGCTCCAGCGACTCCTCGGCGTACTTCCGCTCCACCGCCAGCGCGTACCCATCCACGCTCGCCAGGTCCGGCTCCGTCTCCACGGCCACCCGCCGCAGGCGCACGTGGTACCCGTCCACCTCGATGTCGCGCAGGTGGCACATCGTGCCCAGCGCCGAGAAGTGCTCGGCGGGCGCGGCCTCCCAGTCGGGCGGCGTCCAGTTCACCAGCGCGGGCGGGAAGTCGCGCAGCGTGGCTTCGAAGAGGTCGGGCGCGTTCGCGAGCTGCTCGAGGAGCGTCATGCCGTTAGTCTAGTCGGCATGGACGGCAGCGGGGGAGCGGGCACAACGCAGGCGGTTCCAGGCGGCTACCGGTTCAGCATGCGGTTTCAGGGCGGGATGCAACTCGCGGATTCGACGGATCGCGTGTTGTGGTCGCTGAGCGGCTTCGTCACGCGAGGTGGCCGGCCGGTGGCGTCGTTCGTGGCTGCGGAGCACGCAACAGAGGACCTCGAGATCGTTCGCACGCGCCGGTTCCCGCGGCCGCAATTCGAGATCCTGGAGCACGGGCGCACGCTGGCGACGGTCGAGAGCGACGGCCTCTTGCGCACCCAATGGACCATCGCGTTCGCAGACGGCTTGCGCTGGCAGTTCCCGTTGCCGATGTTCAGGGTGGCTCGCGGTGCGCTGCGCGATGGCGCGTTCGTCGTCAAGGTGCGCGAGCATCGGATGAACCTCTGGGACCTGGTGTTCGAGCCCGGGCAGGACCGGCCCGAGGCCGTCGCCGCGATCGCCTGCGTTCATCTCGCTCGGTGGCGTGGCCTGTAACCGAGGAAAACCGCTCGGGCCGCACCTTTGCACCATCCCTCCTGCGGCGCCTCGCGTGACCCTTCACACAGTCCCCGTGCGTCAATTGGCCTATGCTGCCCGGGAAGGGGAGCCCGTTGCCCACGTCTGCAAAGGTCTTCGAGCGCGACACCACGCTCGACGAGCTGCACTCTGGCGTCACGCTGCGCGCGGGCCGCGCGGTCGTGCTCTATGTGGGCGGCGCGGGGCACGGCACGGGTGACGGCGGGCCGGACGCGGACGAGGGCGGCGGCACGGGCTCGACGGCTCCGGCAGACGAGGGCGGCGGGACGCCGGAGGTGCCGGGCGACTCCACGGGCGCGCAGGAGGGCGACCAGCCGAACACGGGCGCCGAATCTGCCGAGCCCACGCCGCACGACGCGCTCGACGTCCAGGTGGTGTCAGCGGCCGGCGCGCCGATCAAGAACGTCGAGTGGGAGGTCTCGCTCCCCGACGGCAGCAAGCGGGCAGGGCACACCGACGGCGAGGGCAAGCTGCGCGTCACGGGGCTCGCGCCGCAGGCCGCGTGCACGCTCGATCTGCCCGACTTCGATCACCTCACGAGCGACACGCCGGCGACGCCGGGCCACGTGCGCTACACGCAGGATCTCGCGGTGCAGGCGGGCACCAGCACCATCGTGCAGCTCCCGCCGCGGGTGCAGCGTGGCGAGCTCACGGGGATGCACTTCGAGACGGCCAAGACCTTCCTCTTGCCCTCGGCGATGCCCGGCATCCGCCAGCTTCGTACGCTGTACGAAGCCTTCGGCTCTGAGCTCGCCGTGCTCGTGTCAGGACACACCGACACGGTGGGCACCGCCGACTACAACCGCGGCCTCTCCAACCAGCGCGCGGCGTCCATCGCCAGCTTCCTCTCCGACGACGCGGACGGCTGGATGAAGTTCTACGACACGCAGCCCGACTGCGACCGCTGGGGCGTGCGCGAAGACCAGTACATGCTCAACGTGGTCGGCGGCGCGGCCCTGACCGTCGATGGCAGCGGCGGCCCGGCCACGTCTGCGGCGTACAAGGCGTACCAGACCAGCAAGGGCCTGCCGGCCTCGGGCACGGGCGATGCGGCCACCCGGCGCGCGCTGGTCACGGACTACCAGGCGCAGGACGGCACCACGCTGCCCAAGGACGCCAGGCTCGCGAGCCACGGCTGCGGCTTCACGCACTTGAAGAAGCCCACCGGTCCGGGCGTGGCTGAAGCCGAGAACCGGCGCGTCGAGATCTATCTCTTCGAGGCCGGGGTCACGCCGCCGCCGGTCGATCCCTGCCCGCCGGGCGGCTGCGCGGAGTACCCGCAGTGGGCCGCGCGCGTCTCAGAGACGTTCGACCTCGACAAGCCGCCGGGCTCGATCCGCGTCAAGGTCGTGGATGCGTCGGGCAACGGCCTCGATCAGGCCAACGTGCACGCCTCGGGCCCGGTGGTGAAGGAGCAGACGACCGCGGGCGGCGAGGCCGCGTTCAGCGACCTGTTCCCGGGCAGCTACAAGGTGGTCGCCACGGCCGCGGGCTTCGACGCCGCGGACACCACGCTCGAGGTGACCTCCGGCGCAGAGGCCTCGGCCACGCTGACGCTCCAGGCCCTCCTCTTCGACCTCGACGTGCTGGTCGAGGACGGCGCGACGCCTCCCAAGCCGCTGCGTGACGCCACCGTGACCATCGATGTGCCGGGCGCCCAGCCGCAGCTCACGGGGCCGTCGGGCAAGGTGCGCTTCGCGGGCCTCAAGGCCGGCAAGGTGCACGTGAAGGCCACGCGCAAGGGCTTCGCCGACACCGAGGCCGACGTGCAGGTCGGGCCCGGCGGTGCGCCAACCGCGCCGGCGAAGAGCGGAGCCAGGCTGGGCCTCGCGGGCGACCAGACCGATGGGGCAACTCCCGGTGACGCGGGTGCGGGCGACCCGCAAGGCGGCGACAGCGACGTCACGCTGCAGATGAAGGCCACCGCGCCCGTGATCGCGAGCTTCGGCGGCGTGGCCAAGGGCGTGAAGCCCGCTCCGGCGCCGTCGGACTTCGTCTTCTTCCCGCAAGGGCAAGGCGTCACGCTCTCGTGGGCCATCACCGGCGCCTTCGATCAGCTCCTCTTGCAGCCCGGCGGGCAGGACGTCACGCAGCTCACCTCCCTCGACGTGGATCCGATCCACATGCCGCCCGACGAGAACGGCGCCTACACGCTCACCGCCATCAACGCCGGCCTGTCCTCGCCGCCCTCGACGGTGACCATCGCGGGCGTCGTGAAGTTCACCCTCAGCAAGGCCCTCTATCCGCCGGAGCCGGACCAGCACGTCTACGACAAGGACGGCAAGACGGAGGTCGACCACCTCGACGGCCAGCCGGGGTCGTTCCGCGACGCGCGCTTCGCCAACGGCGATGTGATCTTCGGGCAGGTCACGCCCAAGTCGTTCCTCACCTTCGCGTGGACCGTGACCGCCAGGTCCGCCCTCTCGCTCGAGCTCGAGGTCGACCACCAGTTCAAGCAGGACGTGACCAACGCCGCCGACAGCGAATGGAGCTTCGACGACAAGGCCGTCATCCTCCTGCGCGCGAACCTGAACCTCAGGCGCACCTCCACGGGGAAGCTCCTCGGCAGCAGCGTGATCGTGGTGCGCGAGAACCTGCCGGCACCCGGGATCGAGGCGTTCAACCTCCTCGACAAGGGCACGGTGCTGGCCGCCGACAAGCGCCTGAGCTCGTGGGACAACCTCTCCTTCCTGTGGAAGCTCAAGGGCGACTTCCTGCAGAACCGGCTCGAGGTCATCTTCCGCGACGAGAAGGGCAAGGAGCTGGGCCGCCAGGTGCTGCGTCCCGCCGACGATCCGACCGCGGTGGGCGAGACCAAGGCCTCGGGCTCACCCATCTTCGGCCACGTCACCGTCGAGTGGCGGCTCGTCACCAAGCAGAAGACCGCGAAGGGCGACGAGCTGCTCGCCGAGGCGGTGAAGACCTCCGACTACATCCTCGCTGCGCCGCCGCCCAAGCAGGACACCTTCCCGGGCACGGTGAAGGTCCTCGACGCCGACGGCAAGCCGGTCGAGGGCGCGCAGGTCGACGTGACGGGCCCGGGCCAATCGGTGCGCGGCAAGACCGACGCGCAGGGTGAGGCGCACTTCAGCGGGCTCACCTCGGGCCAGTTCCACATCGAGGCCAGCGAAGGCGGCCGCAAGGCCGTCGAGGACCTCGAGCACGATTCGATGTTCACCGACACGCTCAAGCTGCCCGCGCTGACCAAGGACGTGCTGAGCGCCACGCTCACCAACGAGTCGACGCAGACGCTCAACCTCATGGAGCGCTCGTCGCAGCGCACGCACATCCTGGCCATGAAGTTCGCCTTCCAGCTCGACTCCTCGGACACCAGCATCGACAGCGTCGACAAGGTGACGTTCGAGATCCTCCGGCAGGACGGCAGCGTGTGGCACGTGCGGCACATCACCAGCGGCGACGACCTGAAGGTCGGCGGGCACGATCTGCTCTTCGACGGCTGGAGCCAGGCGGGCGTGTTCGACACCGCGGTGCTCAAGGAGCCGGGCCTCAAGGCGCGCGTCACCGTGGAGAAGGAGGGCCATGAGCCGGTTGTGGCGGAGACGCCGCTGCAGGTCACGCCCTCGTCTCGCGCGCTCGACTTCTTCGACCTGCGCGCGGACGAGCCGACGAAGTCCATCGTCCTGACGGTGCGCGCAGCCAAGGACAAGTTCTTCACCGTCTCCGACACCGAGCGCGACCGCGTGTTCAACCTCTTCGCCGAGGGCGTGCACCAGTACTGGTCGCACCCGGTCACGCTCGACGGCGCGTCGTGGGATCTCGACGTGCAGGTGGTCGTGGACGAGTTCGGCATCCCCGTCGAGGTCGATCCCAAGCCGCCGTCGTGGATCCCCGTCCGCTCGTGCAACCTCGTGCCCGTGGGCGGCCACATCCACCTGCTGGTGGGCCCCAAGACCTCCGACAACTACATCCGCGACACCGCCGGCCACGAGGTCGGCCACTCGGTGCTCAAGGCCGCGCACGACTTCGACTGGTCGATCACCCACAAGCACACGTCGACGGTCGCGCAGAGCACGCGCAGCGACTCGCCCGACTATTCGGCCTTCCCGGGCGAGATCGACATCATGCTCTACCTGAACGGCACGCCGCCCCACGACATGTTCAAGCGCGACGTGTTCATCGAGAGCGACCGGCTCGACGCGCTGTGGGTCACCGAGGTCGCGGTGGCGCCGACGCCGACCATCCCGCCTTGAGTCAGGGACGGCCGCCGCGGACGGCCGGAACCTGGACGCAGCGCGCCAGCCTGTCTACAAAAGGGTCTGCATGATCTCCCTGGGGCTCCCTGAATCCTTGCTCGCCCGCGTGCACGACTGGTCCGCGCTGGATCGGCTCGCGCGCGAGGGCGCCGGACATGACGCGCTGGTGCTGGCGCCGGCGGTGACCGCGGGCTTGCGCGACGAGGCCTGCGGGCTCGCCAACGCGAGCGGCGGCGTGATCGTCCTCGGCCTGTCTGACCACGACGGCGCGCGCTGGCTCACGGGCCTGCCCGAGGTGGTCCGCGCCGAGGCGGAGGTGCGGGCCCTGTTGTCGCAGGGCGTGGAGCCGCCGTTCACCTCGCGCGACCTGGTCGTCACCACCCACGCGGATCCGCGTGACCCCTCGCGCGGCGCCCTCGTCGTCGCCGTCGCCCGCGCGCCCGTCGGCCGCCCGCGCGCCTGCCTCGACGCCTCGGGCCACCGCTTCTGGCTCCGCGCGCAAGGAGGCCTCGCGGCCATGACCTACGCGCAGCTCGAGGAGCGCTTCCGCGGTCACGGCGAGGCCGACCCGCAGCGCCAGATCGACGTGGTGGCCGAGGTGGAGATCAGCCGCCTGTCCGCCCGCCTGGAGTCCATCGAGCAGGACTGGGACGCGGCCGTGGCCACGCTCAGCGAGCTGCACCGCTTCGTGCGCCCGCCCTTCGGCGCCCAGGTGATGGAGGCCGTCTTCTGGGCCGGCAGAAAGCCGCTCTACCGCTGCCGCCGCGGCGTGCCCGCGTTCGTGATCGAGGCCGCCTTCGATCTGCTCGCCCAGACCCTCCCGCTGCGCGCCAAGGACCCCCAGGGCCCGCCGCTCTCGGAGCAGGAGCTGCGCCTGCTCGACCTCGCGCACGACGCGGCCATCGAGGTCGTCTACCAGGCCTCGCGCCGCCTCGCCGACGCCTGGCTCGTCAACATCGGCGGCCAGATGATGCACGCGCTCCTGCGCTTCTCCACCGAGCGCCGGCTCGACGCCCTGCACGGCAAGCTGGTGCGCTCCTTCGACGAGCGCATCACCTGGGCGCGCAAGGACGCGCTGGAGGTGGCCGCGGTGGCGTTGGAGCACTACCGCGACGCCGCGCTGGGCAAGGCGCCGGAGATCCCCAAGGACGCCGACTGGCTCATCTTCAAGCGCGTGCCCGCGGGCGATTGAGCCCTGATTTCGTCGTCGTCGCGATCCACAATGTGACGAGAACGTGACGCAGCCCCAACGATTGTGCGGCCTGTCACATCCAGTCTTGCCGCACGATTCCGCGACGGGCATGAATCGCGCCCGCAAGGTCGGCCCGCACTCCCGACCACATGGAGCGTACATGCCCCGTTTCCTCGCAGCGTTCGTGATCTGCGCCTCCGCGCTGGCCGCCTCGGCCCAAACCCCGGCGGAGCCCACGCCCGCCCCGGCAACCCCTGCGCCGGCCACCATCTCCACCCCTGCGGGTGACTCCAAGATGTCCGCCACGCCGACGTTCGTGCTCGGCAACGGCGCGTCCAACGCCAGCAACGTCAAGGTCACCCTCTACGGCTTCGCCGAGCTCGACGCCATCTACGACTCGACCCAGTCGTTCACCGAGCTGCAGGGCAACGCCGCCATCGCCAAGTACGGCACCTCGGCCGGCGACGACGGGCGCATCCAGTACGGCGCGCGCAACTCGCGGCTCGGCTTCAAGATCGAGTCGCCGGAGACCGCGAGCGGCATCAAGGCCACCGGCAACCTCGAGATGGACTTCCTGGGCGCCGCCAACGGCTCCTCGGAGTCGGGCATCTACGGCGCGCCCACCATGCGCATGCGCCACGGCTTCCTCAAGCTGCAGACGCCCATCATCGACGCGCTCTTCGGCCAGACCTGGACCGTCTTCGGCGCCAGCATGGCCTTCACCCCGGCCACGGTCGACATCCAGGGCGTGCCGGCGGAAGCGTACCAGCGCATCCTGCAGATCCGCCTGGGCAAGACCATCAAGTTCACCGACGACATCAAGGTCGAGATCGAGGTCGCCGCGCTCCGTCCGTTCCAGCGCGACTCGGGCATGCCCGACCTGGGCGGCTTCGTGCGCCTCGATTTCAACCAGTGGAAGGGCTACAAGGCCACCGGCTCGACCGGCGGCGACGACTCCGGCATCGCCATCGCCTTCTCGGCCCTCACGCGCAAGTTCAAGGCGCTCAAGTCGCCGGCCGCCAACGACACCGACTACCAGACGGCCACCGGCTCGGCCATCGCCCTGGACCTCATCATCCCCATCATCCCCTCGTCCAAGAAGGCGCGCGCGAACGGCCTGACGTTCACCGCCGAGGCCACCACGGGCTCGGGCTACAGCGACGTCTTCACCAGCTACAACGCGGGCGTCAGCGCCATCGGCGCGCCCACCAGCACGGGCTACTCGCCGGGTGTCGGCCTCGACGCGGGCCCCGCCGCCTTCAACACCACCACCCACGCGCTGGAGACCATCGACGCCAAGTCGCTGCTCCTCTCGCTGCAGTACTTCACGCCCCTCGACGGCGGCAACGTTTGGCTCTCGGCCCTGTACGGCACGCTGCAGAGCGACAACGCCACCTACTTCGCCAGCAACGCGGCCGCCATCCCCGACATCCGCATGGTCGGCGTGCACCTGTTCTGGGACGTGACGCAGGCCGCCCGCCTGGGCCTCTCGTGGTCGAAGACGCGCGAGCGCTTCGGCGACAACTCGGTCCCGCGCACGAACGACCGCGTGCAGCTGTCCGGTTTCTACATTTTCTAGCGCACGTTCATCAGAGTTCGAACATCAGCCGCGCGCGTCCCAGCACGAGGGCGCGCGCGGTGTCGTTTTCGCTGCGGCTAGCTCCTAGAGCGACGCACCAATCGCTCGACTCCGTTCGGAGCCAGCCCCATTCCTTTCCTTCTTTCCTTCCTGTGAAGCAGTTGCTCTTCGACCGGCACTAGGCACCACCGAGGTAGCGCTGGCGCAGCGTCCGATTGAGCCGCTCGGAGTACACGCGGGCCACGAGCAGCCCCAGCGCGGCGCTCGCCAGCACCACGGCCACGTACCCCAGCGGGACCCACTGGCTCGTCTTGAAGTCCGCGGGCGCGAGGCGGACGGCGCTGAACACCACGAACATGTGCGTCAGGTAGATCTCGTAGCTCGCGCGGCCCAAGGCGCGCAGCGGGCCCGTGAGCTTCAGGAACCACGTCTGCGAAGGCAACTGCGCGGCGGCGATCAGCGTCAACGCCGTGCCCAGCTCCAGCACGGACACCTGCAGGTTGAACGTCGTCAGCCCCAGCGCCTGCGTCTCCTTGCGGAACCAGAGCACCAGGACCATCGCAGCCAGGCCCAGCGCCACAGAGGCCCACTGCGCCGCGCGCCCGAGCGTCACCTCCGCTGCGAACAGCGCCGCCAGCACCCCGAAGGCGATGCCGTCCATGCACGAGAGCCACGCGTAGTCGTCCCAGATGTCGAGGTCGATCCAGGTGCGCGAGAGCGGGCCGACGGCGATGAGCGCGAGCAGCACGAGGACGAGGAGCTTGCGGCTCGGCACCGCCACGCACACCAGCGGGAAGGCCAGGTAGAACGCCTCCTCCACCGAGAGCGACCAGAGCACGTCCCAGTTGCCGGGCAGGTAGCCGTGGTGGCCCTCGAGCCAGTTCACGTGGAAGGTCAGCGCCGCCACCAGCGCGCGCGGGAGCGAGATGCGCGCGGTGTCGATGCGGTAGTCGTGGACGTTCAAGAGGTGCAGCGCCGCCAGGATCGCCAGCAGCGCCAACAGGCACGGCAAGATGCGCGTCGCGCGCATCAGGTAGAACGCCTTGGGCCTCACCTGCGCGAGCGAGCCCCAGCGCGCCAGGGACAACGAGGTGATGAGGAAACCCGAGATGGTGAAGAAGACGATGACGCCGTAGTAGCCGGTCCAGCCGATGAGCCGCGAGAGCGCCGCCGGCAGATGCTGCGCGACGGGCGCCTTCGCTATCGGGACGCGCAGGTTGTAGTGGTGCGTGACCACGAGCAGCACCGACAGGCCGCGCAGCACGTCGATCCCGGGGATGCGCGCGGGCGTGCGAGGTGGGGTGGTCACGCGATGCAATCCAGGCCGCGGCCTCACCTC
>JAFEBC010000581.1 GCA_018266095.1 Deltaproteobacteria bacterium | reverse complement strand
GTGGCACCTTGCGGACCCGCGGGGCCCTGCGGACCAGCGGTCCCCTGCGGACCGGCCAGCTCGCCGATCTTCACGAAGAACGGATCCGAGGCCTTGGTCCCGTTGGTCACGGTGAGCTTCTGCTGCCCCTCGTCGATCTCGTCGAGGCTGACCACGAGGGACTCGTCGTAGGCTCCGCACGGCGCGCCGGCCGCGGGCACGGCGTACGACACGATGTCAGCGATGTCGGCTCCGAACTTCACGGTGGGCGAGCCGGAGAACCCATGTCCGCACAGCGTGGCCTGGCGATACAGCGTGTCCACGCACACGCGCTCGATGCAGGTCCCGGAGGCGCAGTCGCGCGCCAGGTCCCAGTCGTGGTTCACCTGCGACGAGGCCGTGGCGCAGGTCCCGGCCGCGTTGGCCGGCGAGGTGAGCATGACTCCGATGCCGAGGATGGCGCTCACCAGCCAAGCCTTCGGGAACGGGTTCTGGCCCAATCCAGACACCCAAGATGCCGCGTTGATGGTCTTCATTTGTTCTCTCTCGCTTCGGTTAGGGACCGCTGTTGGACGGCCCCGGTTTTGGTACTTGGTGGGTTGACTTCCAATCGCACTGCGAGACGCAACCTAGGCCTT
Source organism: Deltaproteobacteria bacterium (assembly GCA_018266095.1). Lineage (GTDB taxonomy): Bacteria > Myxococcota > Myxococcia > Myxococcales > 40CM-4-68-19 > CAIWCD01. Next base: position 9,009 of record JAFEBC010000581.1, on the reverse strand, counting down.
CCGTGGTGCGAAGCGCGTGACGCACCTCACGTGTGGGCGGGTATCTGCATGGGTGTGTGAAGCGGCTTACACCCCATGTGACAGGCGCACGGAAATCAGCATCACGACTTGTGTTTTTTCGACTTCCGGAGGCCCGGAAGTGAGCCCGATCACGTTCGGCTGGGCTGTACTAGTACACATGTGTGACGAAGCGCACAAGCGCCGACAGGCCTGACGCGCCCAGGATCGGCGTCGCCAAGAGTGAAAAAAGAATTCTTTGCAAACCGACGGTCGCTCGAGCCCGGCCCGTTACTGTACCTTGAGCGAGAACGTGCGCTGCGGGCTGCCGCCCCACGAGGTGTTCCACGCCGGCCGCGGCATGAGGCCCGTGCTGCTCGAGAGCTGGAGGAAGAGCAGATCGCGCTTGGCGGTGGTGTTGTTCGAGTAGTCCGTCCAGAGCACGGGCGGGCCGCTGCTGCCCACGGGCGGGACCAGGAACGGCGCCCACTGGCCGTTGGGCCAGTTGGTGTTCCCGGGGCCCTCGACCTGCCAGACGATCGAGCTGTGGCCCGCGGCGTCGAGCTGCACGGCGGTGAGCTCCGCGCCCGGGAGGTAGAGCACGTCGTCGTCGCCGAGCTGCGCGTCGGCCAGCAAGAGGCCGCTGGGCGGGATCTGCAAGGACGAGAGCAAGGTGCCCGTGGGCGAGAACACGTAGAGGTTCGAGCCGCCGTTGTTGTTGAGCAAGAGGGCGTTGCCGTTCGAGTCCACCAGCATGGAGTTGTTCGAGCTGTTGATGCCCGCGCCGGTGGCCGTGCCCGAGAGGGGCGTGCCGATGCCGCTGGGGCTGACCGGGATCATGCCCAGGCCGTTGGTGGTGGCGTTGCGGAACGCATAGAGGACGTCCTTGCCGCCGACGTGCGCGATGGCGGCGCGCGGCTGGATGCTGGACCAGCCGGGGCTCGAGGAGATGGTCAGGAGCTGGCCGTGGCCGAGGCCGTCGCCCGCGGGGTTCCAGGCCTCGACGATGCCGTTCGTGCACAGGTGGTAGAGCGTGCCGTCGCTGCCCACGAAGAGCGCGGAGGCCACGATGTTTCCGGTGCCGCACGAGGCCGAGATGGTGCCGGTCCACAGCGTGCTGGTGCTGCTGCCCGCGGCCACTCCGGCGGCGTCGAGCGCGAACACGGTGCTGCTGCCGATGCCGAAGAGGAGGCCCTTGGGCGCGCCGCCGATGGTGGCCACGCCGTAGGCGATGTTGCCGCTGATGATGGTGGGCAGGGTGACGGTGGTGAGCGGGGGGGTGAGACCGCCGTTCGCGCCGCCGGGCACGGCCGCCATGGTCTTGGCGGTCGAGTCGTTCACGTAGAAGACGGTGTCGTTCGACGCGCCCGGGAGCCTGGCCACGAGCGGCGGATAGCCCGCCAACGAGGTGCCGGTGCCGTTGAGATCGCGCAGCCAGAGCAGGTTGCCGGTGGCCGCGTCGAGGGCCATCAGCGTGAGGAAGGTCGAGCTGTTGCCGGTGGCGAAGATGCCCATGTAGTTGATGGCGCCATCGGTGCTGGCCGCGAAGAGCATGGGCTGGCCCGCGGCCGAGGTGGTGCTGGTGACGGCGTTGACGCGCACGTCCTGCACGACGGGGATGGCCGCGCAGGCGCCGTTCTGGCAGACGAGGCCGCTCGAGTTGCAGTCGCTGGTGGTGTGGCAGCAGTTGGTGGTGCAGGCGTGGCAGACGGAGTTGAAGCACACGTCGCCGTTGCCGCACGTCGCGTCGGTGGAGCACGAGGTGGAGCAGACGCCGCCCGAGCACGGGCTGCCGCCACAGTCGGCGGTGCTTCTGCACGAGCCGCCGCACACGCCGAACATGCAGGACGCGGGCGCGGTGCACTGCGCGTCGGTGACGCAGGCCGTGCCGTGCAGGCTGCGGTCGCCCGAGGGGTTGCCGCCGAACTGCGGCCACGCGGGCGCGGGGATGGCGAGCGAGCCCTGCGGCGAGTTGTAGAGCGTGAGCGCCGGGCCCTTGCCGCTGCTGATCGGATAGAGCGCGACCGGGCCGCTGGAGTTGAGCCACGTGGGCACGACCGCGGGCCACATCGGCGCGAAGGTGCCGCTGGTGACGCCGAAGGACCAGAGCGTGGAGATCTCGGTGGTCGCCGTGCCGGTGAAGGGGAAGAACACGCCGGCGACCTTGAGGTTCGCGGAGACGGTGTTGTCGTAGGCGATGAGCGTGCCGTCGCCGCCGAGCATGACCTGGCCGGAGTTGGAGGTGCCCGAGGGCAGGCTGGCGCTGCCGAGCGAGGTGCCGTTCAAGTCGAACTTGCGCACCCTGCCGTCGGAGACGAACCACACGTTGCCGGAGGCGTCGAAGAGGGGCGAGTCGCTGCCCGTGTTGCTGTCCGGGTTGCTCACGGTCACGCTCGCGACCCAGGTCGGGATGGGGTTGGCGCTCTGCGCTTGGGCATCGGAGAGCTCCGCGATCATCAGCGTCGGCGTCGAGGTGGGCGAGAGGAAGCCGGCGATGGCGAGCACGTCGGTGTCGCCGTGCGTGCGCGTGAGCGCCATGTGCGTGACCTGCTGCAGGTTCAGGTTGCCGGGCAGGTTCGCCTGCATCTTCACGGTGAAGGTGTTGGGCTCGATGCCCAAGAGGTACGTCTGCACCGGGTTGAGCGCGTTGTTCTGGCACCAGTAGTAGACGAGGTACGTGCCCGCGACCGGCGGCGTGTTGTTGGTGCAGGGCATGGTCAAGGTCTGCTGGCCGCCGATGAGGTCCGCGCGCTGGCGCAGGGCCACCGACACGCCGCTGAACGACTGGGACGCGAAGACGCCGAAGAGCGTGGGGACGCCGTTGGCGAGCGTGGCGGTGAAGCCGTTGAAGCCGTTCGGCACCTGGCCGCCCGAGAGGTTGTCGAAGGTGCCGAGCTTCTGGCCGGTGCCACCCTCGCGGACGATCCAGTGCGAGCTCGAGGCGCCGACGTTCTCGTTGACGATCACGACCTCGCCGCCCGCGACGCCGGGTACGGGGACGACCATGGCCTGCATGCCGTACGTCTGGCCCGGCGAGGTGGTGCCGGTGCTCTCGATCTGCGTCCACACCGGCGCGAGCGTGGCGGGGTTCAAGGCCTGCGTGATGGTCTCGGGCGTGGAGCCGTTGGTGTTGATGGGGAGCGACACATAGAGCTGCGACTTGCCCGCGACGAGCGCGACGTTGGCCGGGTTGTTGATGATGGAGCCGCCTGTGCTCACGGGGTTGGACGGCGTGCTGGTGCCCGCCGCGGGCGCGACCTGCGTGCAGTGGCTGGAGAGGCAGGCCTGGCCCGAGCCGCAGAGCTGATCGCTCGCGCAGTTGCCCACGATGCACTGGCCGCTGCCGTTGCACACGTAGCCGGACGCGGGCGCGCCGCACTGGGCCGAGGTGGCGCAGGCGCCGCAGTTGTGCGTCGTGGCGCTGCAGGCCGCGCTCTGGCCGAGGCAGTCGGCGAAGGTGCGGCAGGTGCCGGTGCAGACGTGGTTCACGCAGGTCTGCAGCGCGCCGCAGCTCGGATCCGGATCGGTCTGGCAGGTGCCGGTGACGCACTTGTTCGAGGGCGTGTCGCAGACGAAGCCTGTGCCGCACTGCGCGCTGGTGCCGAGCGTGCACGCGACGCAGGCGTGGCTCGTGTTGCAGAGCTGGCCATTCCACACGCCGCCGGTCTGGCAGTCGGTGTTCACGAGGCAGGAGCCCGCGTGGCAGGAGCCGTCGCTCGCGCAGATGAAGCCTGCGCCGCAGGTGTTGGAGGCCGGCGTGCCCGAGCAGGGGACGCAGACGTTGTTGTTGCACGTGGGCTTGGTGCCCGAGCAGTTGGCGCTCGTGTGGCACTCGCCGGTGATGCAGAGGTTCGTGCTGGTGTTGCAGATCTGGCCCGAGGTGGGCGCGCCGCAGTCGCTGTCGCCGGAGCAGTGCGCGCAGTGGTTGTTGACGCAGGCGAAGCCGGCCTGGGTGCCGGTGCAGTCGGAGTTGTTCACGCAGTCGCCGGCCGCGCAGGCGCCGCTCGGGGTGCAGACCTCGCCGCTCGCGCACTGGTTCGACGAGGTGCACGCCTGGCAGTGGTTCGCCACGCACACCGCGCCCGGGCAGTCGGCGTTCTTGACGCAGTCGCCGAAGACGCACTGCTGCGTGTCGCAGACCTGGCCTGTGCCGCAGTCGGCGTCGTGGGCGCAGGCGCCGCAGAAGTTGCCCGCGCACGCTTGCGTCGAGTTGCAGTCGTCGTGCGAGCGGCAGTCGCCGGGCGTGCAGGTGCCGGAGAGGCAGAGGCGGCCCGCGCTGCACTGGAGGTCGCTCGTGCAGGCGCTGCAGGAGTTGTCCAGGCACGCCTGGGTGGCGGGGCAGTTCGCGTTCGAGTGGCAGTCGCCGGGGAGGCACACGCCCTGCGCGCAGATGCGGCCCGCGCCGCAGTCGGGATCGGCGGTGCACGCGCCGCAGCCCGTGGCGAGACAGGCGCGGCCCGATTCGCAGTCGTTGCCGGTGCGGCAGTGGCCGCAGGAGCCGGAGAGGCACACGAGCGAGGAGTCCTGGCAGTCCGCGCTGGCCGAGCACGGCCCGCACACGCCACCCGCGCCGCAGATCTCGCCCGAGGGGCAGTCGCTGTTGGCGTGGCAGACCGGGAAGCAGAGCGAGCCCTGGCAGACGAAGCCCGGGCGGCAGGAGACGTCGCTGCTGCACGAGACGCAGCGGCCGTCGTTGCAGAGCAGGCCCGAGGGGCACTGGTTGTCGCCGAGGCACTGGTTGCCGACGCCGGTGCCTGCATCGGTGCCAGCGTCCTCGGAGCCCGCGTCGGTGCCCGCGTCGGTCCCGGCGTCGGTGCCCGCGTCGGGCGCAGGGGGCGGCGTCACGTTGGTCGAGCCCGGCGGCACGAGGATGAGCGGCTGCGGCAGCGTGAGGTTGACGCTGTCGTTCACGAGCAGGTTGGGAACGTCGAGCGTGGCGTAGCCGTCGAGGCGCACCTCGAGCAGGTAGAGGTTCACGGGCAGGTCGCCGAGCGTGAACGTGCCGTCGGCGCCCACGGTGGCGCTGGCGATGGTGACGCCGCCCGAGATGGCGAGCGCGCGCGCGCCGTTGGGGCTGCCGCCGACCACCTGCACGGTGCCTGAGATCGCGCCCGGCTGCGGCGTGTCGGGGACGGGCTCGATGACCAGATCGACCGCGGAGGTGAGCACGCCGCCCTGCACGGAGAGATCGGCCGTGCTGCTCGCGGTGAAGCCTTGGCGGAACGCGCCGATGCGCACCTGGCCCTCGGGCAGATCGCTGCGCAGCTACTCGCCGTTGTCGGCGGTGGCCGTGGTGAAGCCGGTGCCGGGCACGAACACCGTGATGCCCGCGTTCCCGCTCGGCAGGCCGTTGATGAGCACGCGCCCGCGGACCTGCGCGTTGCGCCGCAGGGCGAAGTTCCCGAGCGCCTTGGTGGCGCCCGCGACCACCAGGATGTTGTCGATCTCGAGCTGCCGCTCCTTGTCACCGGGCGCGCGCAGGTCGAGGAGCAGCGAGTACGAGCCCGCGGGCAGGGGCCCGACCACGAACGCGCCGTTGCTGTCGGCGACGCCGTGGACGTTCGTGCCCTGCACCGAGATCACCGCGCCCGGAGCGGGCTGCACCTGGTTGGTGCCAGGGACCTCGAGGACGGCGTTGCCGGAGAGGGAGCCCGTCGTCGGGATCGGCGGCGGCAGCGAGAGCTCGCGCGAGCACGCGGCAGTGAAGAGGACGAGCGCGGTGGTCAGCAATCGGCGCATGGTGGGGGGCCCCTGGCGAAGGGCGGACCGTATCCCAGGGACGGGGGATGGTCATTGACGCGTCGGCGGTTAAGATGTCATGCTGTCTGGTGGTCAGGCCAGTTGCTGCCCTGACCCCGCTGGCGTCGACCGACCCAGCTCTGGAGAGCGCGATGACCCGACTCCTTCGATTGATCTTCCCCTCGATCCTCGCCCTGGCCCTCGGCCTGTCGGGCTGCGCGGGCGACGACACCGTGACGCCGCCGGCGCTGAGCTCGGACGCCTCCATCGCCTCGCTGACCGTGAGCGCGGGCACGCTCAGCCCGGGCTTCTCCAGCACCACCCTCGCCTACTCGCTGCAGTTGCCGCACGGCGCGTCGTCGTTCACGGTCTCCCCCACGCTGCACGACGCCAAGGCCCTGTCGGTCGCGGTCGGGCAGGACAACGGCGCGCTCTTCGCCATCGACAGCGGCAGCGCGTCGCCGGCCCTCAGCGCGCCCGCGGTGGCCGCCACCAGCACGATCACGGTGCGCGGCACGGCCGAGGACGGCTCGACCGCGAACTACCTCATCACGGTGACGCAGGCGCCCGCGGTCTCCACGGACGCCACGCTCTCGGCCCTCACCGCCAGCGCGGGCACGTTCACGCCCTCGTTCAGCAGCGCCACCACCGCGTATGCGCTGCAGGTCGCCAACGGCACCGCGTCCGTCACGCTGACGGCCACGGTGCACGAGGCCAACGCGAAGATCACGCTCAAGCAGGACGGCGGCGGTTTCACCTCGCTGGCGAGCGGCACCACCTCCACCGCGCTGACGGTGCCCGCGGTGTCGTCGAGCTCGATCATCACGGTGCGGGTCACGGCGCAGGACACGACCAGCACCAAGGACTACGTGATCACGCTGACGCAGGGCTCACCCGTGCTCTCCACCGACGCGGCGCTCTCCGGCCTCGGCATCAGCGCGGGGGCGCTCACGCCCACCTTCTCGACCGCGACCTTCGCGTACTCCGACGCGGTCCCCAACGGCACCGCGAGCGTCACGGTCACGCCCACGGCGCACGCGGCCTCGGCCACGATCCAGGTGAAGCAGGACAGCGGCAGCTTCGCCGCGGTGGCGAGCGGGAGCGCCTCGGCGTCCCTCGCCGTGCCCGCGGTGGGCGGGTCCTCGACCCTCACCGTGCGCGTCACCGCTCAGGACGGCGTCAGCACCAAGGACTACGTGGTCACGCTCACGCAGGCGCCCGTGATCGCCAACGCGTTCACGCTGTTCCTCGTCGGCGACTCGACCATGGCCGACTACGATCCCGCCGTGTACCCGAACCAGGCGGGCTGGGGTCAGCTCTTCCGCCAGTTCATCGTCAGCGGCTCGGGCATGACGCTGGTCAACGCGGGCCACAACGGGCGCAGCTCGAAGTCGTTCTACAACGACGGCTCGTGGACCGCGGTGAAGACCGCGCTGCACACCGGCGACTATGTCTTCGTGCAGTTCGCGCACAACGACGAGAGCGCGGGCGGCCTGGAGAGCTCGGACGGCATCAGCACCGATCCCTTCGGCGCGTACCAGACCTACCTCGGCAAGTACGTCGACGAGACGCGCGCCGCGGGCGCCACGCCGATCTTCGTGACGCCGATCGTGCGCCGCTACTTCTCGGGCACCACCATCTCGGCGAAGGGCGCGCACGACCTGAGCGGCGCCGGCGATCACGACGCGAGCATCACGCAGGGCACCGACCTGAACTACGTCGAGGCGATGAAGCAGGTGGCGACCAACAAGTCCGTGCAGGTCATCGACATGACGGCCTCCACCAAGCAGCTCGTCGAGCAGTTCGGCCCCACCGACGCGAAGTCGATCATCTACATTGCGGCCGACGACACGCACATCCAGCCGCTGGGCGCGACGCTCTTCGCGCAGCTCGTGGTGCAGGAGCTCATCAGCAAGAGCCTGTTCGTGAGCAACCTCAACCCCGCCGCCGATCTGGTGGTGAGCCCGACCTCGCTCGACTTCGGCAGCATCTTCATCGGCGCCACGCTCACCAAGCCCATCTCGGTGACCGGCCTCTCGCTCAGCCCCGCGAGCGGCAACGTGACCCTCACCGCGCCCGACGGCTTCCTGGTGAGCACCTCGTCGACCGGCACCTTCGGCGCGACCGCGCAGCTCCCCTACACGAACGGCCGCCTCGCGCCGACCACAGTCTACGTGCAGTTCGCGCCCTCGGCGGCGCAGGCCTACTCGGCGCACGTCTCGGTCGCGCCCGGATCCGGGAACACCGAGCTGGTGGCGGTCAGCGGCACGGGCATGACCGCGCCCACGGGCGGCGTCGAGTCCACCGCCGTCTACTCCATGACCACCGACGCGACCTGCGCCGCGACCGGCCTCGGCACCTGCGCCGACGAGACGTTCCCGGGCGTGTACGTGAAGAGCTACCAGCCGCCGAGCGCCACCGCGACCACCTGGATCCCGTCGCAGCCCGCCTCGTCGTCCACCCAGCGCGTGTCGATCCTCAACGACACCTGGCCGGGCCAGGAGACGACCGCGCTGCCTTCGCGCTACGCGCAGTTCGCGGTGTCACCCGCGGCTGGGAAGACCTGGACGATCGACTCCATCTCCTTCTGGGCCGGCGGCGGCGGCGGCTCGAACATGGCGTTCAGCTTCCAGTACAGCAAGGACGCGGACTTCGGCACCTCGACCACGCTGATCGACTCGCCCACCAACGCGACCAACACCATGACCCTGAACACCTTCGCGCCGACCATCACGCTCAACCCGGGCGAGACGCTCTACATCCGCGCGTTCCCGTGGCTCAAGGGCGCGAGCGCGAGCGGCAAGTACCTGTGTCTGCAGACGCTGACCGTCCACGGAACGGCCCAGTAGGGCTCCTGCCAGAATCTGTCAGTTGCCAGATTTTGGCAGTAGCACCCGCGGCATCTTCTGCCTTTGCCGGACGGCCGAACGCGGTAGGTTGCGCCCGTGCCCGACGCCCGACAGATCCGCAGCGCGCTGACCGCCAAGACCCTCACGCCCGCGCAGGCCCTCGACCAGCTCCTGCCGCTCGCCCACGGGGCGCCGCTGCTGCTGGCGCGCGTGGAGGCGCATCAGCTCCTCGGTGAGCTCGCGGGGCGTGCCTTCGAGACGCCGTGGGAGCTCGCCGAGAGGGCGGCGTTCGCGCTGCTCGAGCTGGTGCGGCGCGTGGAAGGGCGCAGCGAGCGGCGCGCGCTCTTGCTGGCGGTGGGCCGCGGGCACCGCAACCTGTGGCTCATGCCGTACGTGCACGCGCGGCTCGACGATCACGATCCGC
>JAFEBC010000580.1 GCA_018266095.1 Deltaproteobacteria bacterium | reverse complement strand
CGGGAGCGCACGCAGACGCGCTGTGGTCCGGCACCGGATCGTCGATGAGGGCGCCCACGAGCTTGCCGCCGAACGACTCGCCCGCGCACACGAGCTTGGCCGCCGCGGAGGCGCCATTCGAGAAGCCGTGCAGGAGCACGCGATCGCAATGAGCCGCCGCGATCGCGCCCTGCAGGATGGCGCGCACCGCGCCGACGCCGCTCTCGGGGAAGTAGACCCACTGCTTGCCGCCCCAGCCGTCACCGTTCCCCTCGGGCCAGAGGTGGACGAGGTCGCCCGCGACCGTCGGCGTCCTCCCGCGCTCACCCTTGCCGTGCAGGTGCACCACGCAGCGCCGCGGGCCCGCATCCGGGAGCGGGAGCGGCACCGCCTGTGACGGCGCAGGCCCGGCAGCGATGGCCGGCTGCGGCCGCGCGCACGCCCCGAGCAGGACAGCCGAGGCGAGCGCCCGCGCAACGAGCACCAGCAGGGATCGCAGCGAAGTCCGCACGCGCCCATTGTAGGCCGTCCGCACAAACCCGCGCCAAACAGCTACAGTGCCCCGATGGGCAAGCCCTTCCTCATCGTCAACCCGCGCTCGGCCAACGGCGCCACCGGCAAGCACTTCGACACCATCTCGGCGCTGGTCCGGCAGAACGTGGGCGAGCACGACCACGCCTTCACCGAGCGGCCGTTCCACGCGTGCGAATTGGCGCGCAAGGCCATCGAGGGCGGCTCGGAGCTCGTCATCGCGGTGGGCGGCGACGGCACCATCAACGAGACCGTGAACGGCTTCTTCGGCCCGCTCACGCCCGGCGCCACGCCCAAGGCCATCAACCCCAACGCGGCCCTCGCCATCCTCCCGCGCGGCACCGGCGGTGACTTCCGGCGCACGGTGGGCCTCGACGGCAATCTGCAGAAGAGCGCCGCGCGCCTCAAGAACGCCCCGCGGCCGCTCGACGTGGGCCTCGCCGAGTTCGAGACCGAGGACGGCAAGATCGACGCCCGCTGCTTCGTGAACGTGGCCGGCTCGGGGGTGGGCGCGGAGATCGTCAAGATCGTCAACGACAGCTCCAAGGTGCTCGGCGGCCGGCTCACGTTCATGGTCGGCAGCCTGCGCGGCCTGATGGGCTGGAGCGACGTGTCCCTGCGCGCCTCCCTCGACGGCGGGCCGTTCGAGGAGCTGACCATCACCTCCTACAGCGTCGGCAACGGGCGCTACTTCGGCGGCGGCATGATGGTCGCGCCTGAGGCCAAGCTCGACGACGGGATGTTCCACGTCACCATCTGGACCGGCTTCACGCTCGTCGACTTCGTGGTGAAGAGCGCGGGCCTCTACGATGGCTCGCACGTGAAGTTCAAGGGCACGCGCACCGCCAGCGCCCGCACGCTGCGCCTCGAGCCGGGCAGCAAGTCGAATGGCCGCAAGGCGCGCGTCGAGCTCGACGGCGAGCTGGTCGGCCGGGTGCCCGTGACCTACACGGCCCTGCCCGGCGCGATCCGGCTGGTCGGCTAGGATTCCCTGAGGAAATTCAGGCTCCTGGCGCCTGTGGGGAGTCGGCTCGAGGGCCGGGCCGGGCGCGCGGAAGGTGCCGGGTCTGAGAGCGGATTTTGCCCGCGGGGCCCATCGCTCCTATCCTCAGCCCTGCGAGGGGTTGTCGCGTGGCCCGCGCGCCACGCCTGAGGTCACCTCTGTGGAGATGAAGATGCTGCTGCGCCTTGCCGTCCTGCTGGTCCTGTCTGCCTCCGTGTCCGCGATCGCCGCTGAAGGGACGCCCGCCGCGCCGCCGCCCGCGTCCTCGCCGCCTGCCGCGGAGCTCTCTCCCGAGGCCGCCAAGGTCGGCATCACCGCCGCCGAGCCTGCGCCCGACGCGAAGGCCGACGCCGGGCCCACGACGCTCGACTCTCCTGAGCGGGTGCGCGACCTGTGCGCGGCCCTCGAGACCACCAACAACATGCACTTCACCGGCGAGCCCTCCGAGATCGCCGAGCAGCGCCGCACGCACGAGGCCGAGCGGACGCGCACCATCGGCAAGGTCTTCCGCGTCGACGTGCCCTCGAAGGGCTTCTCGTTCGGCCACTACCGCACCGGCCAGGACGAGGTGGAGTTGGACGGCGATCGCCCGCTCTACGCCCTCGATGGCGCGCTCGCGCTCGACCTCTCCGGCATCGACGACGTGGCCTTCAAGAGCACCCCGGCCCAGCTCGCGGACTGGTCGCGGCTCAAGAAGGCGAACACGCTCGTCTTGCAGGTCACCTTCCGCCCCGCGGGCGATCGCTGCCCCGGCAACCTCTTCGCGCGCGGCCACCGGCTGGCGGGCGTGCCGACGGCCTGGCGCATCCTCGGCGAGAACGGCGCGGTGCTGGGCGCCGCCGACGAGGAGAACCAACCGCTCGATCCCAACAGCCTGTCGGCGCAGGCCGCCGCGCCCAAGTCGGTGAAGGTGACGCGGGTGACGCTCGATGAGTCCAGCGATGAGTCCAAGACCCGCCTGGAGGGCGTGCAGGGCGCGCTCGACCGTTGCATGGGCAACGCGCGCCGCCCGGGCTCGATGGTGGTCTCCTTCGCGGTGCAGCAGGGACGCCTGACCGAGCCGCAGGTCATCATGGACGCGGCCCGCGACGAGCAGGTGTCGGGCTGCCTCGCGCGCGCGCTGGCGGGCGCCGTGGTGGTGGGCGCGGAGCGTCCGAGCGGACGCGGATCGCTGACGCTGTCGCTGCAGTAGCCGCGCGCCTACTGCGTGCAGGTGCCCACGCCGCCGTCGGGCAGGATGGTGCCGCCGTCGCTGCCCACGCAGCCGGCCGAGTTGAAGCAGTCCTCG
>JAFEBC010000057.1 GCA_018266095.1 Deltaproteobacteria bacterium | reverse complement strand
CACGCCCGCGCGCGCGAGGTGCGCCTTGGTGGTCCCGCGCGTCATGCCGATGAGCAGCCCGCGCGCATACGGATCCCAGTGCGGCGCGCCCAGGCCCGCGAAAGCCGGCACGAGCATCACGCCGCCCGAATCCGGCACCGAATTGGCCAGCGCCTCGACCTCGCTGGCGCTGTGGATGATGCCCAGGCCGTCGCGCATCCACTGCACGACCGCGCCGCCGATGAACACCGAGCCCTCGAGCGCGTAGCTGGTCTTGCCCGCGAGCTTGCGCGCGACCGTGGTGAGCAGCCCTTGAGTCGAGGTGATCGGCTTGTCGCCGATGTCCTGCAAGAGGAAGCAGCCGGTGCCGTACGTGTTCTTGGCCATGCCAGCCTTGAGGCACGCCTGGCCGAAGAGGGCCGCCTGCTGATCGCCCGCGATGCCGCCGATGGGGACGCCGCGCACGGGGCCGAGAGAGGTCGTGGCCTCGCCGTAGTGCGCGCTCGAATCCTTGATCTCCGGCAGCATCGCGCGCGGCACGCGGAAGATGCCGAGGAGCTCGTCGTCCCAGGTGCCCGTGTGCAGGTCGTAGAGCAAGGTGCGCGACGCATTCGTGGCGTCCGTCGCGTGCACGGCGCCCTGAGTCAGCTTCCACACCAGCCACGTGTCGACGGTGCCGAACGCGAGCTCACCCTTCTCTGCCCGCGCCCGCGCGCCCTCGACGTGATCGAGGATCCACGCGATCTTCGTGCCCGAGAAGTACGCGTCGAGCACGAGGCCCGTCTTGGTGCGCACGCGCTCGAGCACGCCCGCGGCCTTGAGGCGATCGCACTCCTCCGCCGTGCGCCGGTCCTGCCAGACGATGGCGTTGTGGATGGGCGCACCCGTCTTGCGATCCCACACGATGGTTGTCTCGCGTTGGTTCGTGATGCCGAGCGCCGCCACGTCCTCGATGCCCGCGTTCGCCTGCGCCAGCGCGCCCGAGACGCAGCCGATCTGGCTCTGCCAGATCTCCTCGGGATCGTGCTCGACCCAGCCGGCCTTGGGGAAGATCTGCCGGAACTCGCGCTGCGCCGAGCCGCGGATCTGCCCGCCGGCGTCGAAGAGGATGGCGCGCGAGGACGTGGTGCCTTGGTCGAGCGCGAGGACGAGCGAGGGCATGCTTCACCTCTGTGCGAGGGGTGGATTGAGCGAGGCGCGCAGCATAGCCGGTGGGGCCGACATGTGTGGAAACTCCTGCCTTCGCGCTTGCTTGGATCGGTGCGTGCGTTAGGGTGTTCGCCCGGAGGCTTCAACGATGGCTCTCTACTTTGCGTACGGCTCGGTCCTCTCCAAGCGTCACGTCGGCGAATGGGCCGGCGAGCACGGCGTCGATGCGCGCCTGTTCCAGCGCGGCGCGCCTGCCACGCTGCGCGGCTACAAGCTCGTGTTCGACGTCGAGAGCCGCTTCTGGGGCGGCCGCGTGGCCGACCTCGCCGAGGACAAGGACGGCGTCGTGCACGGCGTGCTCTTCGAGATCCCGCCGCTGGCGATGGGCGCGGTGCAGAAGAAGGAAGGCGTGCCCACCGGCCTCTCGCAGGAGATCCTGGTGAAGGTCGAGGCCGACGGCAAGACCGTGGACGCGAAGGCGTACATCGCGCGGCCCGAGAAGCGCGTGGAGCCGGGCGCGCCGAGCGGGCGGCTGATGGGCTATCTGGTCGAGGGCGCCAAGGAGCGCGGGCTCCCCGAGGAATGGATCAAGACCCTCGAGGGTTTCCAGGCGCAAGCGGGCGCGCCGCAACAGGTTCCCGGTCGCGTGGGGATCACGGTGGACGTGAAGCAGAGTTGAATGTGTACTGAAAATGTACACGGTTGACAATTTGACCGATCATGGCCGAGTGTCCGGCCGGTGTCGGAATCCTCACCCTACGGGGGGCTTGAGCGGCGCGTCGCCGCGGGAGCCTCGATGAAGCTGTTGGCCGCCGGATTGATTGGACTTCTGGCCATCGGGGCGATCGCCTCGGTGGTGATGCTCCAGCACAAGCCGAGCGGTCCGCCGCCGGATCCCGTGCCGCGGATGTTGAGCGCGGCCCGCACCGGCGACGCTGAGACGCTCGAGGCGATCGTGCGCGGCGGCACCTCGGTCGACGCGCGGGATCCGCTCGGCGTCTCACCCCTGATGGCCGCGTCGTGGGCGGGCCAGACCACGACCGCGCAGACCTTGATGATGCTGCAAGCGAACGCCTGCCTGGGAGATGTGCAGGGTCAGACGGCCCTGATGGGCGCGGCGTTCGCGGGTCACCTGGAGTTGGTCAAGTTGCTCCTGACCAAGCCCTGCCCGGTCGATGCGCAGGACAAGACCGGCAAGACCGCGCTGATGTTCGCCTCCCTCGGGCACCACGCCGATGCCGCCGCGCTCATCGAAAAAGCCGGTGCGCGCAAGGACTTGAAGGACGCTGAAGGCAAGAGCGCCGACGATCTCGCCAAGGCCGGCGTGCCGGCAGCGACCCCGTTCAAGTGGGCCGCCGCGCCCGCGCAGTAGGTTCCGTCACCAGGTCTCAGACGATTTTGGGCCCGTGGCCCATCACCAGGTCTCAGACGATTTTGGGGCTTCACGCGAGTAGCAAGTCTCAGAGGCTTTCCGGGGCACTGGCTCCGGCGTTCGACGGGCACGCGAGGGTGCTCGAGGTTCGGCCGCGGCTCTCGGAAAACGTCTGAGACCTGTCCTCATGGTGCGCAAGCACATGTTTTTACATCGTTAAACAAATCGTCTGAGACCTCGCGGTGACCTCCCCTCCAGACAGCAATATTCAGAAATACAACGCGGCTTTCCGTTCACCTGTCCTCGGGTGTCAACTGATCCTTCGAGGGGGCTCCTGTCTCGAAAGAGGGGCCTGTCGTCATGCGCCAAGCCGAAGTCGGTCGTCCGGGGATGAAGCTCGCGCATGTCCGCGCGGTGGCATTGCTGCTGCTCGCGGTCGCGCTGGGCGGCTGCCGGGGCGGGCTCTCGCTGGGGGTCGATGGCGAAGACGCGGGCTCGCAGCCGTCGGGGCCGCCGCTCTCCTTGCGCTTCGACGGGCTGACCGAGGGTCAGGTGCTCCAAGTGGGCGCGGTCACGCCGCTCAAGGTCTTGGCGAAGTACGCGGACCAGAGCGAGCTGGACGTGACCGCGAAGGTGGTCATCGCGTCCACCGATCCGGGCATCGCGGACGTCGACGCGAACACGCATGCGCTCAAGGCGGTGGCCAAGGGCACGGTGTCGATCACGGCCACGTGGGCCAATGACGACGGCGATGGAGGCACGCTGTCGACGACGCTCGGGCTCGAGGTGCAGAGCGTGGGCGGCAACGACACGGTGCTGATCGAGGTGGCGCCGGCGACGCTCGCGCTCGCGCCGGGGTTCGGCAGGCAGCTCGCGGCCAACGGCACGCAGGCGGACAACTCGCAGCGCTCCGTGACCAAGACGGCGACGTGGACGAGCTCGAACACGGGCGTGTGCATGGTCGACGACGGCGCCAACAAGGGGTTCGTGACGGCGGTCGCAGAGGGAACCTGCACGATCACGGCGGCCCT
>JAFEBC010000579.1 GCA_018266095.1 Deltaproteobacteria bacterium | reverse complement strand
TGGTGATGCGGGCGCCGTCGCGTTGGATGGCGGTGAGCACGTCGGCGAAGAGCAGGCTCGGGCCGGAGGCGAGGGCGCCGGGTGTGGCCTCCCGCAGCGCAGCGGCGAAGCGGATCAAGTGGCGGCCGTCCCAGTCCTCGAAGGCGAACCCGGGGCGCACGGCGACGATGCGGCCCACGTGCCCGTCGCGCTCGGTGAGGCGCTGCAGGATCGACGGCGGCAGGTCCTGCGGAGTGATCGCGCGCAGGTCATCGGGCGGACGCAGCGGGCCGGCCTCCCTGCGTAGGCGCGGGTCGGCGTCGATGATGCGCCGCAGGTCCTCGAGCACGCGCAGCTTGTGCGCCTGGTCCTCGGGCACCACGTCGAGCAGGGACGTGGTCTTGCCCACCAACGGCTCGCGCCACGCAAGTTCACGCAGCGAGCCGACCAGCTCCGGCACCCGCGCCGCATCCGCGACGGCCACGTACGTCTGACCGGCCACCCCTGCGAGCCCGCGACCGAAGGCCTCGTCGGCCGCGTGCATCCAGGCTCGCGTCAGCTCGGCGTCCGCCCCGCGCGAGCGCAGTTGGCGCAGATCGGTCTCGAACGGCTCGTGCGCCGCCGTTCGATAACAAATCCCCGCCGACACGAGGGACAGGAGCGCCACGGCCCCGCACACCAGCCACGGGCGCGTCGAGGCGAACGCGCGCTGGGCGAGGAAGTCGAAGGCGGGGAGGTCCTGCGGACGCGGGGTCGGCGGCCAACGCAGCACCAAGGCAGGCAGGAGCGTGAACGAGGCGACCCAACAGATCACCGCGCCCGCGCCGCCGATGAGCGCAAAGTCGGCGAAGCCGCGGAACTGCGTGACCGCCAGCGCCCCGTACGCGACCGCTGCGCCCAGCGAGGCGACCAGCGTGGGACGGAGCGTGCCCGCGATCGCGCGCGTCATCGCCGTGGGCAGCTCAGCCGCGCGGGCGCGCTCCTCGGTGAGCCGCGCGCAGAGGAGGATGCCCGCGTTGATGCCGTTGCCTGCGATGATGGCGCCGAGGAACGCCGTCGCCGCGTTGAGCTGCCCGACCGTGAGCGCCGCGAGGCCGAACGACACCAGGGTCGCCGCGAGGATGTTGACGCTGAGCAACGTGAGCAAGCGCAGGCTGCGCAGGTGGACGAGCAGCACCAGGCCGATCAGCACGGCGCTCAGGATCGACGACCACGCCATCCCGCGCACGAGCGCGTGGTGCTCGGCGAGCGACGCGGGGATGCCTCCGGCGAAGCCGATCTCGACGCCGGGATGGCGCGCACGGACCCGCGCGGAGATCGCGTCCAGCGCGCTCTGCAGGCGCCGATCGCGCGCGAGGTCGGTGGCGCGGAAGGCCGTGCGGATCACGATGACCTGCAGGTGCCCATCGGCGCTCACGAAGGCAGACCGTGACAGCTTTGCGGAGGCCTCGTCCCAGCCGCGCCGCAGCTCGTCCAGCTTCGACGTCGGCGCGGGAGCGGCCGTGTCGTCCAGCTCCACCAGCAGCGGATTCGCGTGGGCCTTCGCCGACGTCACTCGCGCCGCGAGCGCCTCGCGCGCCGCCACCAGCGTCTGCAGCGGAACGAAGAGGTGCTGGCGCGCACGCACGAACTCTCGCGCCTCGGCGTCGTCGACCTCGAGGCGCTCGATCAGCTCGCGCTCGATCCCTCGCGCACCCTCGATGGCCTCCGCGGACGCGGCTGCGCGGGTCCCGGCATCGCCCGCGCGCACCAGCATCAACATCGTGTCCTTCGCGTCGACGCGCTGCTCCATCGCGCGCGCCGCCAGCACCGAGGGCGCGTCCGCGGGCAAGAGCGCAGAGAAGTCCGGCCGCAGCGGCAAATGGAACGCGATGAGCCAGCACGACGCGGCCACGAGCGCGGCGCTCACGGCCAGCACCAGACGCGTGTGGCGCGAAAGCCACTGCACGTAGGCGCTCATCGATAACGCCCCAGCGCCAGGTTGTTGCGAATCGCAAACGCCTCGCCGATCACGGCCTGGAGATCCCGCAGCGCGCGCACCCGCGAGCAGCCCACGTCGCGCCACTGCACGCCCACCTCGGCCACGCGATGACCCAGCCGCGGCGCCATCGCCAGCACCTCGAGGTCGAAGGCCCAGCCGTCGACGGTGGCGCGCGAGAAGATGTCCTCGGCGGCCCGCGCCGTGAACGCCTTGTACCCGCACTGCGTGTCCGCGATGCCCGACACCAGCGTCTGCTCGATCACCGCGTGCACGAGCCGGCTCCACGCGCGCCGCCAGGCCGGCTGACCGTGCGCCGCGCGGCCCTGCACGTAACGTGAGCCGATGGCCACCTGCGCCGCGCCGCGCTCGAGTGGCGCGAGCAGCGCCGGAAGCTCGGACGCGGGCATCGAGCCGTCCGCGTCGCACATCACGCGAATGGCCCCGCGCGCCGCCAACATGCCCAGCCGCACGGCGTGGCCCTTGCCGCGGTTCTGCTCGGAGCGCACCGTCTCGAGCGGCACGTCCAGGCGCCGCGCAGCCTCCAGCGTGCCGTCGGTCGAGCCGTCGTCGCTGACCACGATCTCCCAGGTGCGCCGCTGGCCCGCGAGGAACGTCGACAAGTCCAAGAGCGTCTTCGGTAACCGCGCCGCCTCGTCGAACGCTGGGATCACAATCGACAACTCAGGCGCGCTCACGGCAGCACCGCCAGGCTGCGCGTCCCGGGGAAGGTCGCGCCCCGCTGCGTCCGCAGCATGTCGACCCGCGACAACTGGTGCGCGTAGGCCACCGGGCACCGCGCCTCGCAGGCCTTGCGCGCGTGGAAGGCGCGCTCGAGATCGTCCTCGTCATACTCGTCCAGCGGACGCCCCGGCGACCCGCGCTTGGGCGCGCAGAGGTCCACCCGGCCCTCCTCGTCGACGTGGAAGAACCGCGCGCCCGCCCTGCACTTCCACTCGCGCGCGCGACCCGCCAGCATCGCGTCCTGGAACGATTCGTCGAACACGCCTGGCTGGCGGCCGCCGACGCGCGAGATCTGCTCGTAGACCGTGCGCGTGTGCTCGTCGAGCGGCGCCAGCGTCCCGTCCGGCAGCCGCTTGAGCGAGCACTTGGCCTCCAGCCCCATCGCCGTCACCGCGCGCACCACCGCCAGCGCCTCGTCGGCCGGCGCCGCGCCCAGCACCGTGTTCACCCGCACGCGAAACCGCGCGTGGTCCGCCAGGAGGCGCAGCTTGGGCTCCAGCGTCTTCAAGGACTTCACGCTGTCCGCGTTCGGCAGCACGCCATCGACGCTCACCTGCATCGCGTAGAGGCCCGCGTCGTTGAGCGCGTCGATCCACTCGCGCGTCAGCAGAAAGCCATTGGTGTTCATCGCCGGCGTCATCCCGAAGTCGCGCACCGAGCGCACGACGCGCGCCAGGTCCGGGTGCAAGAGCGGCTCGCCGCCCGTGAGCGTGACCACCAGCGTGCGCAGCCGCGCCAGGTGCCCCACGCGCTTTTGCAAAGTATCGAAGGCCACCGGCGGGCTCACCGAATCGTACTCGGTGCAATACGAGCAGCTCAGGTTGCAGCGCCGGATGACGACGAGGTTCGCCATCAGCGGCCGGTAGGGGTCGAAGAGCGCGGCCTGGGCGAACGAGAAGCCGAGGCGGAGGTCGTCGGGGCGCAGGGAACGTGGGGTCATGCCGGGACAACCCGGGAGGCAGGCGGGGTGCGCAAAGAATTCGCGAACGACCGAAGCTGTCCCGTCAAGACCCTGATTTCACGTAGGGTTCACCGCGCCTCGATTTCCGCGCGCTGGGCGTGAGCGTGACGCCGGCGAGCGTCGAGGTGGACACGAGCAGGCACTCGGGAGGGGAGGCGGCTTCCCCGCCGCAGCCGCAGAGGGCGAGCGCGGCGAGGATTGATGCGATGGCCGAACTCACATCGAAAGGATTCCCAGAGCATCTCGTCATTGTTCCTTCAGAGGGCTCTTTTTCGCAGGTCCTCGATAACCTCTTGCAGGTCGTCAATCGAGTACTGGCCCTGCCCAAAGAAGGGCATCAGATAGGCGAGAGTAGATGGACCAGGAACAACGACACTATGTCGGCTAAGAAGATATTCTCCTCTTGAGCCCAAAATCTCCCGATACCGGTTCCATTGAGCTTCTGCCGATCCCTTTCCGTAGCAGACCAGGAATCGCGGTTGGTGTTCAGCCAGAAGATCCTTCCAAAGTGCGCACCGCTCTGGCCATTGAGCAGCCTCATACCTCGCCTTCGAAGGAAAGAGGCTCGCGTAGTGCCATGCGCCGGTACGCTTGGCCGGAAGCGGCATCACGTCTCCTAGGAAGGTCTCGCCATCGGATCGTCCCAGTCTCTCGACTACATATCGGTGGCTAAGATCCCGGTCGCGCCAGTCTTCGGCATCCGAAAGTATACCACGCGCTAGCTGGGACATGACTCGCCAGACGCTCGAATAGTCGCGTCGCTCCCAATATCGTTCGTTGATGCTCTCGGAGGCGATTCGAGCGTCCATCGTCGGAGCCCAAAGTGACCGCGCAGCGAGCTCATACTCCACGGAGTGGGCGGGATTGTCGTCTCGCTGTCCGAATCCTTCCTCGATGCCTAGAAACCAGAGCGGCGCATTCAAGGTGCCATATCCCCGAAATCCCAGGAGCTTCTCCAGGTCGATCGTGTTCGAACTGTGCATAGAATGCCTTCTCTCGCTCGCAGCCTGCCTGCGTCCTCGACGCTACGACAGGGCCAGCAGCGATGGAAGCTCGGCGCTAGTCGGAAGCCGCAGTGGTGCTCGGGCTTGGTGTCCCCATGCCCTGTCGGCCCGCCGACCTGCCGAATTGACAAGACACCTGACGCCTCGCCGCGTCACGCGAGCCCGCGCTCACTCTGCGGTGTTGCGTCGCAGGCCTCCGGCACGCCGGTTGCTACATGCCGCCGCGAGGGACGGAGGACATGGATGACTCGACCGTTGGTCGCAAGCGCTCTCGACGAGTGTCGCGTGGCGTCGCTGGATGACTATGCCTGTGCCCGCGCGAAGCTGACGCGGGCGCATTCGGAGCTGGCGCAGTTGGAGGCGCTCGCGGGCGCGCTGGTGGGGCCGTTCGATCTGTCGGGAGCGCACAAGGCCATCGAGGCCCTGCGCGTGCTCGCCCGGGATCGGCGGCCGCTGAGCGAGCGGCTGCACGAGGCGCGCGCGAAGGTCCAGGCGGCGGAGCTGCGACTGCAGTCGCTCGAGCGCGTGGTCTTCACGCACGCGGGCGGCGCGGCCAATCAGAACCAGAGCCTGTAGCCCCGAATCACCCGTGACGACTCCTCGCTCCTGGGTCCAGGTGTCCACAAAAAGAATCAGGGGGTAGGCCCGGGACACCAGGCGCTACCCCCTTCTTCTTTGTGAACGCTGTTGTCGTTTCTTACTGCAGCGTCACGTCATCGACCCGGAACGTCGTCGGCAACGTCGAGTCGGTCGTGCTGCGGAACTGGATCCGCACCGTCTGGCCCGCGTAGGCCGAGAGGCTCACCGACTTCTGCGCCCAGGTGGTCGACTTGTCGAGGTTCGAGTACGTCGCCAGCGTCCCGAGCACGGTGCCCGAGGTGTTGGTCACCTCGACGAAGAGCTTGTCGTACTGGGTGCCGGTCGTGGTCTCGCTGGTCGTCGTGTACAGGTAGAAGGACAGCGTCTGGCCTGTCCCTGGCGTGATCTGTTGGTAGAGCGAACCCGTGCTCGAGTTGCTCGTGCCCAGGTACGCGAAGCCCGTGCCGCCGTGCGCGGTCGAGCTCGACGAGGTGTAGTACGCCGTGCCTGACTCGACCCAGGGGCTGATGCTCGACTCAAAGCCGCCGTTCGAGAGGCCGCTCGGAGGCGCCGCGGTCGAGTACTTGCCCACGAGGCTGACGCCGCTCGAGGCCGCGTAGCTGCGCACCATCACGTAGTAGGTGCCGGCCTGCGCGGTGGTGATGTTGCACGTCTCGCTGTTGCCGGTGAGGTACGGGCGGCAGTCATACGAGGTCGTGGTCGGCGCGCTGCCGAACTTCACGTAGAGGTCGGCGTCGCCCGTGCCGCCCGAGATGGCGAACGAGAGGGCCGTCGCGCCCGCGGGGACCGGCATCGTGTAGTTGCTGGCCGCGCCGGTCGCGCCCGAAGGGACGGTCACGGGGACGTTGTTGGAGAGCACGTTGCTGCCGCCGTCGGTGCCGCCATCCGAGCCGCCGCCGCCGTCGGTGCCGCCATCCGTGCCGCCGCCGCCACCATCGGTGCCGCCGTCAGAGCCGCCGCCGCCGCCCGGAGTGTAGACGCCCTGGAGCACGACGCCGCTGAACGCCGCGTACGCGCGCACCATGACGTAGTAGGTGCCCGTCTGCGGCGCCGCGAAGCTGCAGCTCTCGGCGCTGCTGCTGGTGTACGGGCGGCAGTCGTAGGAGGTCGTGGTCGGGGGGCTACCGAACTTCACGTAGAGGTCCGCGTCGCCGGTGCCGTTCGAGGTGGCGAAGAGGAGGTTCGTGGCGCCCGCGGTGACGTCGAGCGTGTAGTTGACCGCGCTGCCCGTGGCCGTGGCCGCGAGCGTGACCGGGACGCCGTTGGTGAGCACGCCGCCGGTGCCGCCGCCGCCGCCGTCCGTGCTGCCGCCGTCGGTGCCGCCCGTGCCGCCGCCATCGGTCCCGCCAGTGCCGCCGTCGGTGCCGCCCGTGCCGCCGTCCGTGCCGCCCACGGTGCTGCCGACGTTGATGGCCGCCCACGTGTTCGCGGTGACGATCCACTCCGTCGAGTTCGCGCCGTAGAGGTCAGCCGCCGCGCTCAGGGTGGCCGTGCGGGCCGCCGCGTAGTTCGTCGACGAGGTCATGTACGTCGAGAGCGCGCGGTACCAGATCTTCTCGGCCTTGGCGCGCGTGATGCCGGGGACGCTCGTGCCGTTGCACGTCGGGCTGTTGTACGAGACGCCGTTGATGGTCTTGGCGCCCGAGCCCTCGGCGAGCAGGTAGAAGTAGTGGTTCGCCGGACCCGAAGAGTAGTGCACATCGAGGTTGCCGACCGACGACGACCAGCAGTCCGGCGAGGCGCCGTCGCGCGAGGGCTTGTCCATGTAGCGCAGGGGCGTGCCGTCGCCGTTGATGTTGATCATCTCGCCGATGAGGTAGTCGCCCACGTCGTTGGCGTTGTTGGCGTAGAACTCGACGCAGGTGCCGAAGATGTCGCTGGTCGCCTCGTTGAGGCCGCCCGACTCGCCGTCGTAGGTGAGGTTCGCGGTGTTCTCGGTGACGCCGTGGCTCATCTCGTGGCCGGCCACGTCGAGCTCGACGAGCGGGTCGTTGTTGCCCGAGCCGTCGCCGTAGGTCATCTTCGAGCCGTCCCAGAACGCGTTCACGTAGTTGCTGCCGTAGTGCACGAGGCTGGGCACGCCCGTGCCGTTGTTGAAGATGCCGTTCCGGCCGTGGATGTTCTTGTAGTAGTCCCACGTCATCGAGGCGCCGTAGTGCGCGTCGACGGCCGCGCTGGCGGCGTCGCTGTTGGCGCCCGTGCCCCAGACGTCATCGGCGTCGGTGAAGAGCGTGCCGGTGCCCGTGGTCTTGTGGGCCATGTTGTTGGTCTGGTTGTTGCCGCGGGTCGGGTCCTTGAGCTGGTACGTCGAGCCCGAGAGCGTGGTGCCGATGCTGACGGTGCCGACGTAGATGCCCTTGCCCGTGCCGGTCATCAGGTTGTCGTAGCGGTAGAGCACGCTGCCGTCGGCGGCGTCGATGAAGACGACCGGCTTGGCCGTGCGCGAGGTGCCGTCGAGGCGGTCCATCTGGATGCGCCACGCGAGGCGGTCGACGCCGTCCTTGCGATAGAACCAGAGGTCGCTCTTGGGCGCCGCGGTGAGGTCGGTGCGCGCGAGTCCCGTCGCGTCGAGTGCGCGGTTGACGGCGGTGTTGCCGTCGAGGTCCGGCGTGGTCTTGCGGCCGGTCTTGTTGACCTCGGTGAGGAAGTTGTCGGTCGTCCCACGCACCGAGCCGTCCTTGCGCAGGTGGACGATGGCCTCGCCGCCCCACACCGGGATGCCGCCGTGCGTCTGGCGCACGTGCAGGTGGACGCCGGAGGGCACTTCGCCGCCCTCGTCGACCATCACGCGGCGCTGGACGAAGCCGTCCGCCGGGCTGGCGTTGCCGTTCTGGCGCAGCAGGTCGTGGACCGCGACGCCGCCCACGCGCTCGGCGATGGCGATGCCGTCTGCCTCGCTCAGGTACGTGTAGTCGTCATCAGGGGCGCCGCACGCGCTGGTGAGCGCGAGCAACGCCGCGGCGAGGGGGAGGAGACGGGTGGGATTGCAATTCCGCATTCGAGTGACTCCGAGAAAGGGTCGACTGCAAAGCGAAGAGCGCGGAAACGGTGCGCCTCGGACGTTGGGCCGGGCAAGGCTTATGTCGGAGGGTCGGTCAGATGACGTATGCGGGAGGTCTCACACGATTTCCTGGCTGCGCTGACGCGCACGCGGCGCGGCGCAAATCTCGCATCGCACTGAATTGACGTGTGTTTTCGGAACACATCTCACACGCTTTCGTCAGGACTTCTCACACGATTTCGCGCTGCTTCGACTGTTCAGCTTGCGTACAGTTTCCGACGCCGATATATCGTAACCGTATGCGACACAACCGAAGCGAACGTGACTCCGAGCGCTCCTCCGGCGGCCGTCTGCGCCACGGAGAGGTCCGCGCCGCCATCCTCACCGCCCTGGCCAGCGGCCCGGCCCACGGCTACGAATTGGGCCTGCGCCTCGAGCGCGCGAGCGGCGGCGCCTGGCGTCCCAGCCCCGGCTCCATCTACCCGACGCTGCAAGCGCTGGCCGACGAGGACTTCGTCACCAGCGTCGAGCGCGACGGCAAGCGCATCTACACCCTCACCCGCGACGGCGAGCGCGAGGCCGCCGCCCGGGTCAAGCGCGGCGAGGAGACCCCCTGGACCTCCGCCTACGACGAGCGCTCCGGCGCCCTGCGCGAGGCCGTCCACGCCTTGAAGGGAGCCGCCCGCCAGCTCGCCGCCGAGGGCTCGGCCCAGCAGCGCGACGAAGCCATCACCATCCTCACCGAAGCCCGCAAGCGCCTCTACGAGATCCTCGCCCGATGACCACGCCCTCCTCTGCCCAGAAGCCCCCCTCTGCCCTGCGCCTGCCCGCGTTCCGCGCCTTCGTCGCCTTCAACATGATGACGATGATGGCCGACAACGTGGAGCACGTGATCAGCTACTGGGTTTGTTACCAACAGTTCCACTCGGCTGCGCTGGCCGGCTTCGCGGTGGTGTCGCATTGGCTGCCGTACCTGCTCTTCTCGGTGACCGTGGGCGCGCTGAACGACCGCTTCGACTCGCGCCGCATCATCCAGCTCGGCATGGGCCTGTTCATCTGCGCCTCGGCCGGCTGGGGGTACTTCTTCATCACCGGCACGCTCACGAAGGCCGCCGCGATGTCGCTCCTGGTGCTGCACGGCTGCGCGGGCGTGCTGTGGATCCCGTCGAGCCAGGTGCTGCTGTACTCGATCGTCGGCCCGCAGAATCTGCAGAGCGCCGTGCGCCTGAACGCGACCGCGCGCTACCTGGGCGTGCTGGTGGGCCCCGCGGTCGGTAGCGGAATCATGTACCTGTTCGGGCCGGCGCACGGGATCTTCTTGAACACGCTCATCTACCTGCCGCTGACGATCTGGCTCGTGCGCGCGCCGAAGCCGACGGAGGACGGGAAGCCCAAGCGGGCCGTGCGCGGGCTTGAGGACATCGTGCGGACGATCAAGGACGTGCGCGCGCTGCCCGTGGTGGCGACGATGACGCTGCTCGCGGGGTGCGCGAGCTTCTTCGTGGGGAACAGCTACCAGGCGCAGATGCCGGGCTTCGCGCACGACCTGGGCCGCGCGAAGGCGGACGTGACGTACTCGATGCTGCTGGCCGCGGACGCGGCGGGGGCGCTGATTGCGGGATTGCTGCTCGAGACGCGGGGGACGCTGCTCGCGGTGGAGCCGAGGTCGGCGTTGAAGCTCGCGGCCGGCTGGGGGCTGGCGCTCGTGGGGTTCGCGTGCGTGAGGAGCTATCCGCTGGCGCTGGTGTGTCTGTTCACGGCGGGGTTCTTTGAGTTGAGCTTCAGCACGATGGCGCAGACGCTGGTGCAGATGGGGGCGCCCGATGCGATTCGCGGGAGGGTGCTGGGGTTGTACTCGATGTCGGCGTTTGGGTTGCGGATGTTCAGCGGGGTCTGCGTGGGGCTCGTGGGGAGTGTGACGAGCATTCACTGGTCGCTGGCGGGGGCGGCGGGGGTGTTTGGGGTGGGGGTGATGATTCTCTGGAGCCAACTGCGTCCGCCTTCGATCGACGCGCATTCCGAAGCTCGATAGTCTCACCAGATGGGCGCCGGGTCCGAATTCAACACCTCCGACCGCAGCCTCGCCGTGCGCATCACCCGAGTGCTGTTCGGCCTCGTCTGTTCAGTTCCTTTCGGGATGCTCGCCTACGTGACGATCGCGATGCCTCCTCCGGAGGGTCACCCTCCGCTCCCGATGGGGACGGCGATCCTCCTCGAAGTCTTCTCTTCGTTGATCGTGTTGTATTCGGTCGACCAACTCCTGAGCGGCCTCGTGCCCTCGCGAACGCGTTGGTTCGCGCGGGGCGAATCGGCCCTCGACGCGCGCTTCGGCATCACTGCCAAGCTCATGCGACCTTCGTTCGGCAACCTCGCCATCGCGCGCCCGTGGGGCATTCCGGTCTACGCCAACTGGACCTTGCCCGTGGGCCTCTGGCTGTTCGGACGATCGCACCTTGGCGCCGCGATTGGGTGGCTGTTGGTCGTCGTCGTCCATGAACTGGGACACGCCGTGCTGGTGCGCCGCTTCGGATTCCGGGTCGAGGCGCTCAGCTTCCACGGATTTGGCGGCGAGTGCGCGTGGAGCGGCAATGCCACGCGGTCGCAACGGGTGTGGATCGCGCTCGGCGGCGTCCTGGCGCAGGCGGCTCTGTTCGTGATGGCGATGGCGGTCGCGCGCATTCCGGGCGTGCCGAGCACGGGGTTCATGGCGGACCTCGGGCTGCAGTTGACCTGGATGAATGCGACCATGGCGGCGGTGAATTTGATACCGATTGCGCCGCTGGATGGCGGGGTGGTTTTGGACGCGGTGCGGAGCGGCGCGGAGCCGGCGAAGGTGAGCGTCGAGCGGTTCGTAGAGGGTGTGCTGGAGAAGGTGCGCAAGTCGTCGTGAGGCGTTCGGGACAAGCGCGGCAACGCGGGGCGGCGTCCCCCAACCAGCGACGCGCCCGTCAGGAGCCCGAGGGAGAACTCGACTCTTGGAAGAAGCGTGAGTCGTTCTCCCAGCACACCTTGCAGGGATTCGGCCCGGGCATCCAGACGAGCTGCACCGTCGCTTCTGATCCAGTGACGGAGGCGATTCGGAAAGGCTCACCGTCAAGCAGCAGGGCCTGATCGTCCTGTTGCAACACCCCCGAGCCGAGCTTGGTCGTCACGGTGCACGAACCCGACAGGCAAAGGACGAGGAGCTCGCCGTGGTATCGGCTGAAGAAACCGTCGGGGTCGTCATGGCCGTGCGAGAAGGTTCCCCCTGGCCCGACGGGGAGGACCTGGATCCGCACGTGCGGCTCGGATGCAAAGTGCCGGCCGCCGTGGTGGTTCATTAGCAGCGAGCGAGGAAGCATCTGCATTGGGGTTCCCCCGACCAGTGACTACCGCTTCTCCCGCCCCGCAAACTCCTCGCGCAGCCGCTCCGCCAATCGATCCGCGAGCTGCTCCGCCCCCTTGTATTCCTTCCTCGCGTTGTACGTGAAGATCGTCCGCGCCAACGTGTAAATGCCGCTCCACAGCCCGAGGACACCGGCCACCGCGCCGGCGATCCCGAAGTGCCCATTCGCCGCGAACGCGATGAGCGGGGGCGTGGTCACCACGGCGCTGCCGCACATCAAGCCGCCGAAGAGGCCGCCCGCCAGCGGGGTCATCGTGACCTTGACGCGAATCAACGTCTTGCCGTTGCGCGGCGAGATGTCGATCTCGACGAATCCAGAAGCAAACGTGAGCGTGCGCCCGACGCTCGCGATCTGCGGTGGGTGGAAGTTGCCGCGCCCTCCTCCGCGGCCCGCGGCGCGCAGGTCGGCGATGAGCTTCTCGTGGTCGGCCAGCGAGATCTCTCCGTCCACCACCCGCTCGAACACGCGGGTGATCGGCTCGCCAAAGACGCGGGCGCCGAAGCCGTGCTTCTCCTTGTCCGTCCCCAGCGATTGCGCGGCGATGCGCACCAGCGACGGATCGAGCCCCGCCTCGCGCGCGATGTTCTCGACTTCGGCGAGCGTCAGCGCCGGCTTGGTGACGGCCCGGCCCCGCTCCAACTGCGCCGTGCGCCGGAGGATCTCGGTGACCTGCTCCTCGGTGTAGGCGGCCGGACCCGACGTGGTCGCGTCCGCCGACTCGTCCTGCGCTCCTGTCGGTCGAACGCGCTCGTTGGCCATTGGAATTGAAAAGTGGAGGCGGCGGGAATCGAACCCGCGTCCGAAAGCTCTTTCCTGCTCAGCCCTACATGCGTGTCCCGTGCTTTGTCGTCATCCGGGGCGCCGAACACGGGCACCCTGCGCCCCGGACCATCCCTGACTGAATCTCGCCGAGAGCCGTCAGGGCTCCACTCTCAGCCAGCCCGCTTTTTTGACGGGGATTGCTGTCGCCACGGGCTGGGCTCCAGGTCCCCGCGCGTTGAGGCCGCTATTTAGGCGGCGAGCGCGAGCTCAACGTTGTCGTTGGCGTTTGTTGCGTTGCTCAGTTTTTTGACGAGGTTCCAAGCATCCCCGGCATGCGCTGCGCAGTTCCGTGCCCTCGTCGAAACCGGTTCGCCCCCATGGCGATGACCGTCGGGGGCAATGTAACCCAGCGGGACCAGGGATCAAGTGAGTTGCGCGGGCGGCCGGTGCGATCTGCCGTGTCACGCCTCGTGCACGGCCGCGAAGACCTGATCGAACTCGGCGTGCTGGTCCTTCACGTCGTCCCGCGCGCCCGGGAAGCGCTCGTCGAGGAGGCGCAGGTCCTTCATCTCCTTCACGAAGCAGCGTCGCCACGCGGGCAGGCCGCCCTTGCTCGACGCGCCCGCGGTCTGGAACACGAGCGCCTGGTACTCGCCGCGCTTCATGCCGAGGATGTGCGGCTCGGCGACCCGCTCCTTGTCCTTGTAGGTGAAGGCGATGAGGTGGCGCTCGTCGATGGCCTTGCGCAGGAGGATCACGCGGGCACTCTCGCGCGGGCGCCCGCCCTCCGCAACGGGCCTCAGGCCACCATCTGGGCGAACGTGTCGAGCTTGAGCGCCTTTGGGTCGACGGTCAGGTCCTTCTTCTCCGCGAGCAGGCCATCGACGTAGCGCCAGCCCGTGCCGTCGTGCTTGAACTTCGAGCGCTCGACGAAGCTCTTGTCCTTCCCGCTCTCGTACACCTTGGCGAAGAAGAGCACCTCGGCCGTGCCCTCGGCGTCCGGCGGGGCCGAATCGAGGATCCACAGGCCGCGGTACTTGTACTTCCGGCAAGCGATGGCGATGCGCTGCTCGAGCACCTTCTCGCCGGCCTCGAGGCCCTCGTGCGTCGAGTGCAGCGTGCGCACCAGGTACTCTGGCTCGCTGCATGCAAAGGCAGCGTAGCGGGAGCGCATCAGCGACACCGGGTCGGGCGCCTCCGACGACTTGGTGAGGAAGGGTCCGCAGCACGCCGAGAACGCGCGGCCAGAGGTGCAGGGACAGGGGGTTTCGGCAGACGGGATGGTCACGGACATGAGTGTAACTCCAGGCCGGGAACAAGACGGCCCGCGCTGCCTGCGGTGAAGCAGGTCAGCGGGGTCGTCTCCCTCACGGCAGAACGTTCCTCCGACACCCTTCTGATCGGCACGATTTGCCGGGTGGTTAAGCGGTTTGGGCCGGCGCGGGATGCGCCAGAATCGACGCGCGGCGGGCCAGGAAGATGACGAGGGCGAACGGTGTGACGGGGCGGGGCGGCGACTGGTCGCGACAGGTCTCAGACGTTTTCCGGGAAGGTCTTCTTGGGGAAGGTCTTGGGAAGGTCTCAGTCGATTTCTTCGGAAGGTGTCAGACGATTTCCAGCGGCTTCCGTTGCCTCCAGAAGTCGTCTGACACCTCAAAATCCATCGTCAAAATCAACCCTTGGAAACGACAAAGGGCGACCAAAGCCCAAGGCCTGGTCGCCCTCCCCCGCTCGAGTTTCACACCCGGCCGGCGCAGCACGCGGAGGCGCCGCTAGTCCTCAAACCCCGTGCGCTCCTCGTAGTAGTGGTTCAGGAACACGAGGATCTTGTGGAACCCGTTCGCGATCATCTCCTTGTACGCGGCGGCCGGCGTCCAGCCGTCGTGCCACACGCGGTGCAGGCCGATGATGAGGCCGGTGCGGTCCTGGCCGTGCTGGCAGTGCACGAACATCGGGTAGTACTGCGGCGCCGCGAGCCACGCCTCGGCCGCGTTCACGGTCGCGTCCGACGGGGCCCAGAAGCCCGACATGGGGATGCTGACGAACTTGAGGCCCAGCCGCTGCGCCTGCGCGCGCTCGGTGGCGACTGCGCTGGTGTTGTCCTCGAGGTCGATGATGGTCTTCACGCCCATCGACTTGAGGTGCGCGAGCTCGGCGGCGTCGGGGCGCTTGCCGCGCCAGAGGCCGGTGTCGACGAGCTTGTCGGCGACCTCGGCGACGTCCTGGCTGTCGGACGTGGTGGCGTCCTCCTCGGGGCCGGTGCCGCCACAAGCGGTCAGAGCGGTGAGCGAGAGGGCGAGCGCGGCGAGCAGACGGAGCGTGCGGGTCATCGGAGTCCCCTGGGTTGAAGGCGGGTTCAATTCGATGACTGCATGGTCACAGATTCTTGGCGCTCCGAGAATCGGTCAGAGATCGGTGCCACCGTTCGTGCGCAGCCCGGACGACATGAAGTCGATGGCCGACGAAATCACCTGTGGATCTCGCAGGATGCGATGGTGGCCTGCGCCCGGAACGTCGATGAGCTTCGCGCCCGGCCAGGCCTGCGCGATGGTCGCGCCGTCGCGCCAGGGGATCTCGCGGTCGTCCGGGTCGTGGAAGACGAGCAGCGACGTGGCCATCGTGCGCGCGACGCGGGCCATCTCGAAGGCGTCCATGTCGATCCCGACGCGGCGCTCGAGGCGGTCGCGCAGGGCCTGACCGACCCAGGGCGCGAGGCCGACCTCGTTCGAGAACTGGTGGATGCGCTCGGTGAGGCTGGCCGGGCTGGCGATGAAGACGACGCGGCGCAGGTCGAGTCCGCGCGAGAGGGCCATGGCGGTCGCGGCGGCGCCCATCGAGTGCGCGATGACGCCGTGCAGGCCGTGGACCTTCTCGGCGACGGCCTCGATGGTCTGCGTGAACATCACGAGCGACGAGCGCGTGCCCTGCGAATCGCCGTGCGCGGGCGCGTCGGGCGCGACCACCGAGAAGCCGGACGCGAGCAGCGGCTCGACGAAGGGCGCGAGGTGGTCGGAGCGGCCGCCCCAGCCGTGCTGCAGGAGGACCGTGGGGCCGTCGCCCCAGGACCAGACCTTGAGCTCGTCGTTGCCGAGCTGGATCGTGAACCGGTGACCCTTCTCGAGGATGGCCGCGGGCCGCTGCTTGGGTCGCGGCGGCCGCATGAAGAGCTCCTCGGCGGCGAGGGCGGCGAGCGGCGGCGCGAGGCTGCTGGCGAGGCGGAACCCGGCCTTCACCCAGCCGGGGACGTGGGAGTCAGGTGTACGAACGTTCGTGCGCTTTGTTGGCGCGGGCGCAGACGGTCGAGGAGGCAGGCGGGTCCTCGCCCCACCAATCGATCGAACGTTCGTGCTAATTGTTTGCGCCTCTGCCGTGCCGCCTGTGCTCTCGCCCATGATTGCCTCCGATGGAGTTGCTGCTGAAGTGTGTGCAGGCGCGCCCGCGCGTCAGGCCGGGATGCCCTGGGTGGTGCCCGAGTCCGCTACGCGACCATGCCGATGCCCACCCTGCCCTCGTGTGTCCGGCTACTGGAACTGGCTGCGCTTCTTCGCCAGCAGGATCGCGGTGGGCGAGCTGCCGAGCAGGCCGGCGGCCTGCAGGCCCTTCTTGGTGACCTCGAGGGCGAGCCGGCTGCGCACGCCGACGAGGGCGCGGTCGAACGCGCGCGGGTCGCGGTGGAGCTGCCAGGACCAGTTGGCGGCCATGGTGAAGGAGTTGAGCTCGAAGACGAGCTGGTCGACGTCGGTGGGCTTCAGGTGCCCTTCCTTCTGCGCCTTGCGGACGGCGGTAGCGATGGTGTCGAGCCACTCGCGCATGCGCTGCGAGATGAGGTCGCGGACGGGGCCGGGCTTGGCGTCGAACTCGCTCGCGACGTTGGCGAAGAAGCAGCCGCCGCGGAAGGTGTCGCCCTGCGCGTAGACGAGCCAAGCCTCGCACAGGCCGTACAGGCGCGGGAGGCCGCGGGGCGCGGAGATGCCGATGCGGATGACCTCGTCGACGAAGATCTCGGCGGCGCGGTTGACGGTGGCGAGCTGGAGCTCCTCCTTGGAGCCGAAGGCGGCGAAGAGGCCGCTCTTGGACATCTTGAGGCGGTCGGCGAGGTCGCCGAGCGAGAGGCCGTCGAGGCCGTTGACGGAGGCGAGGTCGACGGCGAGGTCGAGGATGTGGCGGCGGGTGCGGTCGCCGCGCTCGACGCGGCCATCCACGACGCTGGTGGTGCGAGGAGACATGGGGAGATAATAGCACGACCGTTCGTATAGTCAAATCAGGCCGAGCGAGGGGGAATGGTTGCGCATGGTTTGGTCTCCGCGGTCCCGGGGCGTGGGGCGGGTTGCGCCTCCTGGAGGCCAGCGGCACGACCGGCACCTCGCATCCGCGAGGTGCTGGGAGCTCCGGACAACGCCTTGATGTGCCGCGCGCTCAAGTCGGCGCAATCCCGCCCCACGCCCCGGGCCCGCTCTCTGACACATCGACGTGCGACGTTGGGTGCCCTGCTCGCCCGGTCCGATTTCGGGGCGGACGGGGAATCTCCCCATGTCCCGCTCGCTGGATTGGGTCCTGCAGGGAGGTGCGACTCGCCCGGCAGCTCGTCTACAGGGGCGCTTGGCTGGCCCATTCGCAGCCGGCCCCTTCTCGCTTGCGCGCCCTCGGACAAGCTGCTCGACTACCTGCCCGTCCATGCCCACGAACTTCTCGTCCGTTCTCGACCTCACCGCGCTCGAGCAGGCGGCCCGCATTCGCTCGGGTGAGCTCTCCTCGGAAGAGCTGACGCGGGGCTATCTGGCGCGCATCGGGGCGCACAATCCGAAGCTGACGGCGTTCGTGCAGGTGTTTGCGGCGCGGGCGCTGCGGGCGGCGCGCAAGAAGGATGCGGAGAGGAAGGCGGGCGGCACGCTGCCGCCGTTTCATGGGGTGCCGATCTGCATCAAGGACTTGAACCTCGTGCGCGGGTCGTTCACGCGGTTCGGGTCGCGGGCGATGCGCTACGTCTGGTCGCCGGTCGATGATCAGACGGTGGCGCAGTTGCGGCGTGGCGGGTTCGTGATGGTGGGCAAGACGGCGACGTCTGAGCTGGGCGCGATGCCGGTGACGGAGACGGACCTGGATCCGCCGTCGCGCAATCCGTGGAATCCGGCGCACTCGCCGGGTGGGTCCTCCGGTGGCACGGGCGCCGCGGTGGCTGCGGGGCTGGTGCCGATCGGGCAGGGGAATGACGGCGCGGGGTCCATCCGGCTGCCGGCGTCGTTCTGCGGGCTGTACGGCATCAAGCCGTCGCGCGGGCGGGTGCGGAATCCGTTCGGGTTCAACGACAAGCGCATCCTCTACAACTGCGGGCCGCTCGCGCGCACGGTGGACGACGCGGCGGCGATGCTGGACGTCATGGCGGGGCTGACCGTGGGCAAGCCGCACTGGGCGCCGCGGCCGCCGCGGACGTTCGCGACGATGGCGCGGGAGCGCACGGGGCCCTTGCGGGTGCGGTTCGTGATCCACACGTCGATCGCGCAGACGAACGCGGACGTCGAGGCTGCGGTGCGGCGGGCGCTGCGGACGCTGGAGCAGCTCGGGCACCACGTGGAGGAGATGGCGCCGCCGTCGGGGTCGATCGAGGAGTTCCTGCCGCTCTGGCAGAAGCTCATCGGGGACGTGCCCGTGCTCAACTTCGTCAAGACGCAGCCGATCACGCGCTGGCTGGGCGAGGCGGGGCGCAAGCTGCGCGCGGGGGAGGTGCGGGCGCTGTATGAGACCTTGAAGCAGCGCTTCGAGACCTGGTTCGGCGACGCGGATCTGGTGGTGACGCCGACCGCGCCTCGCGCGGCGCCGCGGGTGGGCCTGGCGCAGGGGAAGTCCGCGCGCGACGGGTTCTTCGAGGCGGCCGA
>JAFEBC010000578.1 GCA_018266095.1 Deltaproteobacteria bacterium | reverse complement strand
GATCTCACCGCGGAAGATCCACACCTTGCAGCCGATCTTGCCGTAGGTGGTCTTCGCTTCGGCGAAGCCGTAGTCGATGTCGGCACGGAGGGTGTGCAGCGGAACGCGGCCCTCGCGGTACCACTCGTAGCGGCTCATCTCAGCGCCACCCAGGCGGCCCGAGCAGGCCACGCGGATGCCCTTGGCGCCGAACTTCTGCGCCGTCTGGATGGCCTTCTTCATCGCGCGGCGGAAGGCGATGCGGCGCTCGAGCTGCGTCGTGATGTTCTCAGCGACGAGCTGCGCGTCGGTCTCGGCCTTACGGACCTCCACGATGTTCAAGAACACTTCGTTCTCGGTGAAGGCTTGGAGCTCCTTCTTGATGCTCTCGATGCCCGCGCCGCGCTTGCCGATGACGATGCCCGGACGCGCGGTGTGGACGTTGATCTTCACCTTGCTCGCGGCGCGCTCGATCTCGACCTTGCTGATGCCGGCCTGGCCCAGCTTCTTCTTGACGTAGTCGCGGAGCTTGATGTCCTCGTGCAGCCACTTGGCGTAGTTCTTCTCCTCGTACCACTTGCTGTCCCAGGAGCGGATGACGCCGAGGCGGAAGCCGATCGGATTGACCTTTTGACCCATGATGTTCTCCTTAGGCCTTCGCCGGGGTGGCGGTGGCGGCGGCCTTGGGGGCCTTGGACTTCGGCTTGAAACCCGCCGTGCGGGCCGCGATGGCGCGCGACTTCTGGGCGCCCTTCGCCTTCTTGCCGATCTTCTTCTTCTCGACCACCGTGTCGCTCACCGTGAGCGAGATGTGGCTGGTCTTCTTGTTGACGCGGAACGCACGGCCCATGGCGCGCGGCATGAAGCGGCGCAGGGTCGGGCCCTGGTCGACGAGCAGTTCCTTCACCGTGAGCGCGTCGGCGTCGAAGGCGGCCGCGGGCGACTTCTTGGCGGCCTCTTCGGCGTTGGCGACGGCCGAGCGGAGGAGCTTGGCGACCGACTCGGCGGCGCGCTTCTCGACGTAGGCGAGCATGTTGAGCGCCGCGCCGACCTTCTGGCCGCGGATGAGGTTGGCGACAGCGCGCACCTTGCGGGGCGTGATGCGCAGGTAGCTGAGCTTGGCAGTGGCTTCCATGGTCATCCCTTACTTTCCGGCCGGGGCCGACTTGCCAGCGGGGGCTGCACCGGCGGGGGCGGCCTTCTTGTCGCCCGGGTTGTGGCCGTGGAACGTACGCGTCGGCGCGAACTCGCCGAGCTTGTGGCCGACCATGTTCTCGGTGACGAACACGGGGATGAACTTGCGCCCGTTGTGCACCGCGAACGTGTGTCCGACGAGATCCGGAATGATGGTCGAACGGCGCGACCAGGTCTTCACGACCTTCTTCTGGTTGGTCCGGTTCATCTCCTCGACCTTCTTGGAGACGTGCTTGTCGATGAACGGGCCCTTCTTGATGCTGCGCGACATTGAAACACTCCTTGGTTGACTTCCACGGGCCGGCGGTCTTCTGCCGCTTTAGTCCCTCGCGGGACGCCCACTCTCGGTGCTGCCTGCGGTCCCGACCGATTCGGGACCGCAGCGTTTCGAACTTGAGACCAGCCACCGGAGGTGGCCCGGCCGGAATCGGCCGTCAGCGGAGGGAGGCTCGTCGAGCTTCGCTCGACGAGGGAACCGCAGGGTCCTCTTACCTCACGCCCTTGTCGCGGCGCTTGATGATGAACTTGTTGGTCCGCTTGGTGACGCGGGTCTTGTAGCCCTTGGTCGGCTTGCCCCAAGGCGAGACCGGGTGCGGGTTGCCCTGGCCGGACTTGCCCTCGCCGCCGCCGTGCGGGTGGTCGACGGGGTTCATGGCCAGGCCGCGGACGGTCGGGCGCCAGCCCTTCCAGCGGTTGCGGCCTGCCTTGCCGATGCGGACGATCTCGTGCTCGGTGTTGCCGAGCTGACCGACCGTGGCGCGGCACTCGACCAGGACCTCGCGGACCTCAGTCGACGGCATGCGGATCTGGGCGTACTTGCCCTCCTTCGCCATCAGCTGACCGAACGAGCCGGCCGAGCGGATCATCGGCGCGCCGTGGCCCTTCTTCAGCTCGACGTTGTGGATCACGGTGCCGAGCGGGATGGCGTGCAGGGGCAGGCTGTTGCCCGGCTTGATGTCGACGCCCTCGCCGGACTGCAGCGTGTCACCGACAGCGACGCCCACCGGCCACAAGATGTAGGTCTTGGTGCCGTCGGCGTAGTGGAGGAGCGCGAGGCGAGCCGAGCGGCCCGGATCGTACTCGATGGCGGCGACCTTCGCGGGCACGCCGTCCTTGTTGCGCTTCCAGTCCACCAGGCGGATCGACTGCTTGTGACCACCGCCGCGGTGACGCGTGGTGATGACGCCGCGCTGGTTGCGGCCGCCCGACGACTTGTTGGCGACCGTGAGCTTCTTCTCGGGCTTCTTGCCCTTGGTGAGCTCGCTGAAGTCCGGCGAGGTCATCAGGCGGCGAGCGGGGCTCGTCGGCTTGTAGGTCTTGAGAGCCATGGCTTACTTCCCCTCGAAGAGAGAGATGGCGTCGCCGTCCTTCAACGTGACGATCGCCTTCTTCCAGTTGGACCGCATGCCGGCCGACTTGCCGATGCGGCGCATCTTGCCGCGCACGATCGCGGTCTTGACGTCGATGACCTTCACCTTGAACAGACCCTCGATCGCCTGCTTGATCTCGGTCTTGTTCGAGCCGATGTGGACCTCGAACGCGAACTTGTTCTCGCGGTCGCGGAGCTTGTCGAGCTTCTCGGTGTCGAGAGGCCGCTTGATGATCTCGAAGCGGTTCACTGGAGCGCTCCCTCGAGCGCCTTCGCGCTCGCCTGCGTCAGCACCAGGGCGTGGTGCTTGAGGATGTCGAACACGTTCGCGCCTTCGGGCGGCAGGAACTTCACGCCCTTGGCGTTGCGAACCGACTTGTAGAGGGTCTGGTTGCCCTTGGCGTCGATGACGAGGGCGCTCTCCAGGCCGAGCTTGGCCAGGGTCGCGACCGCCGCCTTCGTCGAGGGCTTCTCGACCTTCCACTCATTCACGATCACGAGGGCCTTGTCCGCGTGGCGCTTGCTGATCGCAGCGCGGAGGGCGGCCTGACGCACCTTCTTCGGCACGTGGTACTCGTAGTCGCGCGGCTTGGGGCCCATGGCCTTGCCGCCGCCGACCCACTGCGAGGCGCGGGTGGAGCCCTGACGAGCGCGGCCGGTGCCCTTCTGCTTGTAGGGCTTCTTGCCGCCGCCCGAGACCAGCGAACGGTTCTTCACCGCTGCCGTGCCGGCGCGCCGCGAGGCGAGCTGGGCCTTGACGACCTCGTAGAACAAGGTCTCGTCGACCGGGGAGTTCACGAGGGAGTCGGCGAGGTCGATGGTGCCGACCTTCTGCTTCTCCAGGTTGTATACGTCCAAAGTAGCCATTGAAATCTCCAAGAGGCCTAAGGCCTTACGACTTGATCTCGACGTCGACGCCGGCGCTCAGATCGAGCTTCATGAGAGCGTCCAGGGTCTGCTGGGTCGGCTCGAGGATGTCGAGCAGGCGCTTGTGCGTCCGGATCTCGAACTGCTCGCGCGACTTCTTGTCGACGTGCGGCGAGCGGAGAACGGTGAACTTGTTGATCCGCGTGGGCAGCGGAATCGGGCCCACCACCTTCGCGCCCGTGCGCTTGGCGGTCTCCACGATCTCGCCGGCCGACTGGTCGAGGAGCTTGTAGTCGTAGGCCTTGAGCCGGATGCGGATCTTCTGCGTAGCCATTCGGTACCTCTTTCGGGACTGCGATGCCTCTCAGGGCGAGCGGTGAGCCCGCCCCGAGCGACGTTTGCTGTGCCGAGGGCGCGCCCCCCGTTGCCGGAAAACGCGCCCTCAGGAATTGCAGTGCCTTACGCCACCACCTCGGTGACCACGCCGGCGCCGACCGTACGGCCACCCTCGCGGATGGCGAAACGGAGCTCCTTCTCCAGCGCGATGGGCGCCATCAGCTCGACGCTCATCTCGATGTTGTCGCCCGGCATCACCATCTCGGTGCCGGCCGGGAGAGCAACAGAGCCCGTCACGTCCGTGGTGCGGAAGTAGAACTGGGGCTTGTAGCCGTTGAGGAACGGCGTGTGGCGGCCACCCTCGTCCTTGGTGAGGACGTAGACGTTCGCCTTGAACTTCGTGTGCGGCGTCACCGAGCCCGGCTTCGCGAGCACCTGGCCACGCTCGATCTCCTCGCGCTTGGTGCCGCGGAGGAGGCAGCCGACGTTCTCGCCCGCGCGGCCCTCATCGAGCAGCTTGCGGAACGACTCGACGCCCGTGACGACCGTCTTGGTGGTGGGCTTCAGACCGACGATCTCGACTTCCTCGCCGACCTTGATCACGCCCTTCTCGATGCGGCCCGTGGCGACCGTGCCACGGCCGGCGATCGAGAACACGTCCTCGACCGGCATCAGGAACGGCTTGTCCGTCTGACGCTGCGGCTCGGGGATGTACTCGTCCATCGCCTTGAGCAGGTTCAGGATCGCGCCGCGGCCCTGATCGCCCACATCGCCGGTGAGCGCCTTGTAGGCCGCGCCGCGCACGATCGGGGTCTCGTCGCCGGGGAACTTGTAGTGCTTGAGGAGGTCGCGGATCTCCATCTCG